>DATJYI010000230.1:0-9557 GCA_035499635.1 Nitrospiria bacterium
TTCTTTCGAGTTTTAGGGCCTGAACCGTGGCGGGTGAGCTACGTGCAGCCTACTCGACGACCCACCGATGGACGGTATGGGGAAAATCCCAACCGGCTTCAACATTATTATCAGTATCAAGTAATCATCAAGCCGGCTCCAATCAACAGCCAGGAGCTCTATCTTGCTAGTTTATCCCACTTAGGCATTAAAAAATCTATTCACGATATTCGTTTCCTCCACGATGACTGGGAATCGCCGACTTTGGGTGCTTGGGGATTGGGATGGGAGGTCAGGTTGGATGGGATGGAAGTCACCCAATTCACCTATTTCCAGGAGGTGGGCGGCATTACATTGGATCCGATCTCGGTTGAGCTGACATATGGAATCGAGCGGCTGGCGCTCTATCTTCAGGGGGTGGAAAGCGTCTTTGATCTGGAGTGGGGCAACGGGCTGACGTACGGGGAACTCTTTCACACGGCCGAAGAGCAGGGCTCCCGCTTCAACTTTGAAAAAGCGGATACCGCGCAATTGCTCCAGTGGTTTGACGGGTGCGAACGGGAGGCCAATGCGTTGCTGGGTGAAGCTGGTTCGGCGCTGGTTCTGCCCGCGTATGATGCCTGTCTGCAACTGTCTCATCTGTTCAACCTGCTCGATGCCCGAGGCGCCTTGAGCGTGACGGAGCGGGCGCGCTTCATCGGTCGCGTGCGACACGTGGCCCGGCGCTGCGCGCAGGGCTATCTGGCCTTGCGTGACGCGCAGGGATTTCCGCTGCTCAAGCGGTCCGCCGGCGGCCGCTCGAACGGTCGTGCGCGGCGGCGCACGGCGACGGCCCGTCATGGGTGAGTTGCTGCTCGAAATCGGCGTGGAGGAGGTGCCCGCCATTCTGGTGCGGTCGACGCTCGATCAGCTCCGTGACCGGGCGATGGACTTGTTCCGGCAGGCCCGCCTGGAGGCGACGGAGCTTCGAAGTTACGGCACGCCAAGGCGGCTGGCGCTCTCGGCCCTGCTGCCCGACCGGCAGCAGTCGTCGATGACGGAGGTGACGGGGCCGCCGGCCGCCGTCGCGTTCGATGCCGCGGGACGGCCGACGCAGGCGGCGTCAGGGTTCGCCGCCTCACAGGGGGCGCGGGTCGAGGAGCTGCGCATTGTGAAAACGGACAAAGGCGATTATGTCGGCGTGCGCGTGACGCAGCCCGCATGGCCGACAGCGAAAGTCTTACAGAAGCTCCTGCCCGCGCTGATGGGCCAGCTGCAGTTTCCCAAAACGATGCACTGGCACGAACGCGGGCAGCGCTTTATCCGGCCGATCCGCTGGCTGGTGGCGCTTCACGACGCGCAGGTGATCCCATTTGCGTTCGCCGGGGTGACGAGCGGCCGCCGCTCCACGGGCCATCGTGCCCTGGCCCCCGGTGCGGTGCCGATCGGACGGGCGGCCGACTACCGGTCGAAGCTGTGGCGCGCCGGCGTGCTTGTGGACGATGATGAGCGGCGGACAATGATCGGCGAGCAGGTGCGGGCCAGGGCGAAGGCATTCCGGGCGACGGTGATTGATGAAGAGGCCGTGACAACCCAGTCGGTCTACAGCACCGAATGGCCGGTGGTGGTTGACGGCGAATTCAACCGCGCCTATCTGGAATTGCCGAAGGAGCTGCTGGTGGCGGTGCTTGAAGTGCAGCAGGGCTATTTCGCGTTGCAACGGGAACGGGGAGGGATGCTCCCGCGGTTTCTCTGCGTGGTAGACGGCGGCTCGCGCCGGCAGGGGGCGGCGAAACCGGCAACGATGATCGCGGGCCACGAACGGGTGCTGAAGGCGCGGCTGGAGGACGCCCGGTTTTATTTGAAGCAGGATCTGGTCGTGACGCTCGCCGACCGGGTGGCGGCGCTGAACCGGGTGACGTTTCACGAAAAGTTGGGCAGCCTGCACGAGAAGACGATGCGGCTGGTGGAGTTGGTGCGCCGGCTGGCCACGGAAGTCGGCACGGCCCATCGGATCGACGTGAAGGAGGCGGAACAGGCGGCGCGGCTTTCGAAGGCCGATCTGGTGACGGGGCTGGTGCGGGAATTTCCCGAGCTGCAGGGGGTGATCGGCGGGAGTTACGCGGCCCGGCAGGGCGAGCCGCCTGCCGTGGCGGCCGCGATCGCCGAGCACTACCGGCCGCGGTTTACCGGCGACGCGCTGCCATCGACGCCGATGGGGCGGCTGCTTTCCCTGGCCGACAAGGTGGACACGATCGTCGGCTATTTCGGCGTCGGACTGGCCCCGACGGGCTCGGAGGATCCCTACGCGCTCCGGCGGCAGGCGGCGGGCGTCGTGCAGATCGCGGAACTGTTCCCCCAGATCGATCTGGCCGGCTTGGTTGCGAAGGCCAATGACAATTACAGCGGAGCGGTGAAGAAAGGCTGGCGGACTGACACCGTCCAGTCGGTCGGAACGTTTCTTGCCCAGCGGCTGGAACGGCAGTTGCTGTCCGACGGGCACGGCAATGAGCTGGTTGCGGCGGTTCTGGCGGGCGAATGGAAGAATCCGACCGACGTCAAGCGACGGCTCGCGGCGCTCGAAACGTTCATGGCCACGCCGGGGGGCGAGGATCTGCTGACGGTCTACCGCCGGGTCGGACGCATCGTGCCGGCGGGCTTCTCCGGCGCGCTCCGGCCGGAACAGTTCACCGAAGCGCAAGAGCGGCAGTTGCACGCCGCGTACGAGGCGGCGGCCCGCCGGCTGGTTGCGATTCAGGATGAGTCGGCCGCGCTGGAGGCCCTGGCCGCGCTGAGGCCGGCCGTCGACGCGTTCTTCGTCGCGGTGATGGTGATGGCGGAGGAGCAGGCGGTGCGGACGAACCGTCTGGCATTGGTGGATGGCATCCGGCGCCTCTTTGCTCCGATCGCGGACTTTTCAAAGATCTCAACAGCTCCTCCGACGCCGGCGGCGCAGGGGAGCTCTGGCAGAGAGGCTGGGTGACATGGTTGCGAAGCGGGTTGTGAAGCGGGCACCGGCGCGGCGGTCGGCCGCGGCGGCGGGCAAGTCCAAGGGGCATCAATACGTCTACTACTTCGGGCGGGGCAAGGCGGAGGGGGACGGCGACAACAAGGCGCTCCTCGGCGGCAAGGGGGCGGGGCTGGCGGAAATGACCAATCTGGGCATACCGGTGCCGCCGGGGTTTACGATCACCACGGAAGCCTGCGTGGAGTTCTTCGCGCGCAAATCCCGCTATCCCGACGGAATGTGGGAACAGGTGCTGGCCGATTTGCGCAGGCTCGAACAGGAGATCGGCAAACGCTTCGGCGACCCGGCCAATCCGCTGCTCGTCTCCGTCCGGTCGGGCGCGCGGGCGTCGATGCCGGGCATGATGGACACGGTGCTCAATCTCGGTCTCAACGACGCGACGGTCGGAGGCCTGGCCGCCTTGACGGGCAACAGCCGGTTTGCCTTCGACGCCTACCGGCGGTTTCTGACGATGTTCGGCGGCGTGGTGATGGGCGTGAAGCGGGAGCGGTTTGAAGCGGCGCTTGAGGAGAAAAAACGCAGCGAAGGGGTCACGCTCGACACGGAGCTCAACGAGCAGGCGTTGAAATCGCTGGTCGTCCGGTTCAAAGAGATCATCCGGAAGGAGGCCGGCCAGGACTTCCCCGACCAGCCGCTCGATCAATTGCAGATGGGCATCGACGCCGTGTTCAAGTCGTGGTACGGCGAGCGGGCGATCACCTACCGGCGGCTGAACCGCATTCCCGACACATGGGGCACGGCGGTCAACGTCGTGGCGATGGTCTTCGGCAACATGGGCGACACGAGCGGGACGGGCGTGGCGTTCACGCGCGACCCGTCGACGGGGGAACGGCGCTTTTTCGGCGAATGGCTGCGCAACGCGCAGGGGGAGGACGTGGTCGCCGGCATCCGCACGCCCGAGCCGATCGACACAATGGCCAAGAAGGTGCCCAAGGCCTACGCCGAACTGCAGCGGATTTACAAGAAGCTCGAACGCCATTACCGAGACATGCTCGACCTGGAATTTACGATCCAGGAGGGGACGTTGTACATGCTCCAGACCCGCGTCGGCAAACGGACGGCGGCGGCGGCGGTGCGCATCGCCGTCGAGATGGCGCGGGAGCGGCTGATCGACACCCCGACGGCGATCCTGCGGGTCAATCCCGGCCAGTTGGATCAGCTTCTGCATCCCCAGATCGATCCCAAGGTCAAGGGCAACGTGATCGCCAAGGGTTTGCCGGCCTCGCCCGGCGCGGCGGTCGGCCGGGTGGTCTTCACGGCGGTTGAGGCCGAGCAGGCGGCCTCGCTCGGCGAAAAAGTCATCCTGGTGCGCGCGGAGACCTCGCCGGAGGACATCGGCGGCATGCACGCGGCCCAGGGCATCTTGACCGCTCGCGGGGGGATGACCAGCCACGCGGCCGTCGTCGCCCGCGGGATGGGCAAGTGCTGCGTGGTGGGATGCGGCGCGCTCGTGATCAGCGAGGAGAAGCGGCAGTTCGCCGTCGGCTCGACGGTGATCAAGGGCGGGGACCTGATCACGCTGAACGGATCGACCGGCGAGGTGATCCACGGCGAAGTCCCGCTCGTGGAGCCGACGATGAGCAAGGAATTCCGCACGCTGATGGGCTGGGTGGATACGGTGCGGCGGCTCAAGGTGCGGGCGAACGCCGACACGCCGCACGACGCCACGGTGGCCAGGGACTTCGGCGCGGAAGGGATCGGCCTCTGCCGGACGGAACACATGTTCTTCGAGGGGGACCGGATCCGGGCGGTCCGTGAAATGATCCTCTCCGACACGGTCGACCAGCGCAAACGTGCGCTGGCCAAGCTGCTGCCGATGCAGCGGGCGGATTTTGTCGGGATTTTTTCGGCGATGCAGGGGCTGCCGGTGACGATCCGGCTCTTGGATCCGCCGTTGCACGAATTTCTGCCCCACACGGAGGCGGAGATGGCGGAGTTGGCCCGGGAAATGGGGCTCAGTCCCGAGACGGTCAGAACCCGCACTGCGGCGCTGCACGAGTTCAACCCGATGCTGGGCCATCGCGGCTGCCGGCTCGGCGTGACCTTTCCCGAGATCTACGAGATGCAGGTGCAGGCGATCTTCGAGGCCGCCTGCGAATTGCGGCGCACGGGCGCGCGGGTGTTTCCCGAGGTGATGATCCCGCTGGTGGCCGACCGGCGCGAGCTGCAGTATCTGCGTGAGCTGACGGCGAAGGCCGCGTCCGCCGCCATGGCGGTGGCCGGCGTGACCGTCTCCTATACCGTCGGCACCATGATCGAGCTGCCCCGGGCCGCCATGGTGGCCGACCAGATCGCGCAGGAAGCGGAGTTTTTTTCCTTCGGCACCAACGATCTGACGCAGACCGTCTACGGCCTGAGCCGGGACGATGCGGGAAAATTTCTGCCCATCTACGTGGAGAAGAACATTTTCCCTGACGATCCGTTCGTGTCGATCGACCGCGAGGGCGTGGGCGCCGTCATGCGGATCGGCGTCCAGAAGGGGCGCAAGACGCGACCCAAGCTGAAGGTGGGAATCTGCGGCGAACATGGGGGCGAGCCGAGCTCAGTCGAGTTCTGTCATCAGATCGGCCTGGACTATGTGAGCTGTTCGCCCTACCGGGTGCCGATCGCCAGGCTGGCGGCGGCGCATGCGGTGCTGCAGGAACGGAAGGCGACGCGGCGGTAACGGTTTCCACTCCCCGGCGCCCACATGACCTGCGCTGCGGGACAACGAGGGGGAAACAATGGCGCAAAGCGGCGTGGATGAACGCTGGATGCGGATGGCGCTCCGCCTGGCCGAAAAAGGGCGGGGCACCGTGAGCCCCAATCCACTGGTCGGGGCGGTGATCGTCAAACGGGGTCGTGTCGTCGGGCAGGGATTTCACCGGCAGCCGGGCGAGCCTCACGCCGAGGCGATTGCGCTCGCGCAGGCCGGCTCCCGCGTGCGGGGCGCGACGCTCTATGTCAATCTCGAACCCTGCAGTCACAAGGACAAGCGGACGCCCCCGTGCCTTCCGTTGATCCAGAAGGCGCGCCCTCAACGGGTGGTCGTCGCCATGAAGGATCCGAACCGGCGTGTCAACGGCCGGTCGATCGCGGCCTTGATCCGGTCGCGCATCAAGGTGACGACGGGCATGCTGGAGGCCGAGGCCCAACGGCTCAACGAGGCCTACGCGACCGTCATCACCAAGGGACGGCCGTTTGTGACCGTCAAGGTGGCGCAGACGCTGGACGGCAAGATCGCGACCTCCACGGGCCAGTCGCAGTGGATCACCGGTGAGCCGGCCCGGCAGATGGCCCACCAGTTCCGCGCCCGGACGGACGCGATCATGGTCGGCGTCGGCACGATTCTGCAGGACGATCCCACGCTGACCGTGCGGATGGGCGAACAGGGGCGGGACCCCCACCGGGTCATTGTCGATGAAGCGTTGAAGATCCCCCTGCACGCCAAAGTGCTGCGTCAGACCTCATCCGCCCACACCTTTGTCGCGACCACGTCGCTGGCGTCGCCGGAGCGGCGGGCCGCGCTCGAAGCGCTGGGCGTGACCGTCTTTGTGCTGGAGGCCGCCCAGGGGCGCGTTGACCTGAAGGCGCTGATGGCCAAGCTGGTCGAGTTGGGCATCAACAGCGTGATGATCGAGGGGGGAGGCGAATTAATCGGATCGGCCCTTCGGGACGGGCTGATCGACCGGGTGGCCGTCTTCATCGCCCCGACGTTGATGGGCGGACAGGACGCCAAGGGGATGGTCGGCGGCCGCTCACCCCTGACGCTGGACGGCCTGGTCCGGTTGCACGGACTGACGGTCCATCCGGTCGGCGACGATTGGCTGGTCGAAGCCTCCCTGACGCCGCCACCCGCTCACTGACCACGCCTGCCCGGTTTTGCCGGGCGATGGTTTGACTCGCGAGGTCTCGGGTTGCACATCCCGGCGATGGGGCTCTTCATAACTCATGCGCGTGGCTGAACTGCTCGTCCGGTGCCTTGAGCGGGAAGGCGTGCGGTGGCTCTTTGCCGTGCCGGGCGAGGAGAATCTCGACCTGATCGACGCGCTCGCCTCGTCCTCCATCCGGGTGATTGTCACCCGCCATGAACAGGGCGCGGCCTTCATGGCTGATCTGCACGGGCGGCTGACCGGCCGCGCGGGCGTCTGTCTGTCGACCCTCGGGCCGGGGGCGACGAATCTCCTGACCGGTCTGGCCGATGCCAATATCGATCACGCGCCGGTGGTGGCGATCACGGGTCAGGCCGACCTGAATCGCATGCACAAGGAATCGCACCAGTACCTCGATCTGGTCACACTCTTCAAGCCGGTGACGAAATGGAACGCGCAGATCAAGACGGGCGATATGGCGGCGGAGGCCTGCCGGAAGGCGTTTAAGATCGCGCAGACCGAAAAGCCGGGCACGACGCACCTCGATCTGCCGGAGGATATCGCCGCCGCGGCGGCCGAAGGGGAGCCGCTGCACGTGCAGCAACCGGTGGCGCCGGAGCCCCAGCCCGTTCAGCTCGACCGGGCGGCCGCGCTGCTCAACGAGGCCCGCTATCCGATCATCATCGCGGGCAACGGGGTGATTCGCAGCGGCGCCTCCGACGCGTTGCGTCGTTTCGCCGAACGGCTGCACATTCCGGTCGTCCACACCTTCATGGGCAAGGGGGGACTGCCCGACAGCCACCCCCTGTCACTCATGTCCGTCGGCCTGCCGTCGCGTGATTACGTCTCCTTCGGGTTGGAACGGGCCGATTTGGTCATCACCGTGGGCTACGACCAGGTGGAATACCCGCCCCGCTTCTGGAATCCCGGCCGGGACAAGCGGATCATCCACATCGATCAGTCGCCGGCGGAGGTGGACGCCGCCTACATCGTCAGCGTCGGCGTGTTGGGCAGCCCCTCGCTGTCGCTTGACCTGCTGGCCGGACGCGTTTCGTCCAAAACGGACGCGGGGCTGCTTCCGCTGCGGACGGCGCTCCTGGAGGAGATCGAAGCGGGGCTCGCGTCCCGAGACTGGCCGCTGCTGCCGCAGACGATCGTCGCGACCGCGCGAAAGGCTCTCGGCCCTGACGACCTGGCGATCTGCGACGTGGGCGCGCACAAAGTGTGGATGGCCCGGCTCTACCAGACCGAGCGGCCCAACACCTGCGTGATCTCCAACGGCTTCGCCTCGATGGGCATCGGGGTGCCCGGTGCGGTGGCGGCGAAATTGATCCATCCGGAACGGAAGGTGCTGGCCGTCACGGGCGACGGCGGCTTTCTGATGAATTCGCAGGAGTTGGAGACGGCGTGCCGGGAGGGGGCGCCGTTCGTCACGCTGATTTTCAACGACGGCGGCTACGGCCTCATCCAGTGGAAACAGCTCCGGCAGCTCGGCCGGGCCGCGTCGGTGAAATTCTCCAATCCCGATTTTGTGGCGTATGCCGCGTCATTCGGGGCCAAAGGGTATCGGGTGACGGCGGCGGATGAGCTGCTGCCGGTCCTGCGGGAGGCGCTGGCGCAGCCGGTGCCGGCCGTGATCGACTGTCCGGTCGATTACCGGGAGAACCTCAAATTGACCGAACGGCTCAGTCGTCTCTCCAACCCGTTGTAGCGTATGACCGCGTGAAAAATAGGACAGACTTGTTTTTGCCGGACATGGCTGATCTTACAGAAAAATAAATCTGTCCTATTTTTACTAGGATGACCAGACGCGCTCCAGAATTGCGCTCCTTCGTCACGCTCTGTGCCGTCGGTTTTCTCGCCTTTCTGAGCTACGACATGATCCGGGCGCCGGTGCTGCCGCTCTTTGCGGAGCATCTGGGCGCCTCCCCGGAGCTGGTGGGCTTCATCGTGGCGGCCTCCACGCTCACGGGCGTTTGTCTCAAGCTGCCGGCCGGCGTCCTGTCGGACCGTCTGGGCCGCCGGACGCTGATGTGGGCGGGCGTCACGGTCTTCGCGATCGCGCCGGTCGGTTATTTCTTCGTCACACAGGTCTGGCAATTGATCCTCCTGCGGTTTCTGCACGGCATGGCGACGGCGATTTTCACGCCGGTCACGCTGGCCGTCGTGGCCGATTTGTTTCCCGCGCAACGGGGCGAAACGATCGGCTGGTATTCGGCGTTGCGGCAGAGCGGCACCCTGCTGGGACGCACGGCCGGCGGCGCGTTGATCGATGCGTCGGGATTCACGGCCGTCTTCGCGGTGTGCGGCGCGATCGGACTCGTCATTCTGGGCGTGTTTGGCCTGTCGCCGGCCGGGCCGGCGCGCGCCGCGATTCGCGAAGAACCAATCTCCTGGCCGCGAGTGAGGGAAGGATTGATCGAGATCCTGCGTCATCCCCGGATCATTGCCAGCAGCCTGATGCAGGGGCTCCAGATGATGGCCGACGGCGCGCTGATGGCCTTTCTGCCGCTCTACGGGCTGACGGTCGGGTTGACGGCGACCCAGGTGGGAGTGCTGTTCGGTCTGCAGGGGGTGGTCTCCATCCTGACGCGGCCGATGATGGGGAGGCTCTCCGATCGCGTGGGCCGGCCGCGGTTGATCATCGGCGGCCTTGTCGCCTGCGCCGCGGCCTTCGCCCTGCTGCCGGCGGCTACGACCTTCTGGGTGATGTGCGCGCC
>DATJYI010000231.1:0-20042 GCA_035499635.1 Nitrospiria bacterium
TCGCCAACAACCTGGTCAGCGGGATCATGCTGCTGCTGGACCGGTCGATCAAGCAGGGCGACGTGATCACCGTCGGCGACAGTTACGGCTGGGTGGTCAAGTTGCACGCGCGCTACATTGTCGTGCGGACCCGGGACGGGGTGGAAAAACTGATCCCCAATGCCAACCTGATCGCTTCGGAGATCACCAACTGGACGCACTCCGACCGCGCCGTCCGTCTGCACGTCAAGGTCGGCGTCTCCTACAAGTCCGATCCGTTCAAGGTCCGCGAGCTGCTGCTGCACGTGGCCGACAATCACGAGCGCGTGCTCAAATATCCGCAACCGAACGTGTTGTTCGTCAATTTTGGAGACAGTTCGCTGGATTTCGAGCTACGGCTCTGGATCAACGATCCTCAGGAAGGGATCGAGAACGTCCGGAGCGCGATGCGGTTCGAGATCTGGAAGGTCTTCAAGGAGAACGGCATCGAAATCCCTTTTCCGCAGCGGGATCTGCACATCAGGAGCGGGGTGGTCACGATGCAGCCCGCGCTGCCGCAACCGGAATATCAGGAGTCGTTTCCACCGGCCGGCAAGGCCGAACGATAATAAGTCGGCCGGGCTGACGCATTTCCCTGCACGGCGCGCGCATTGCGCGCAAGGCCGGCCCGCTTGGGGCGGGTGAGCGGGGTGGAGGCGTACGGCGCCATCTCGTCTTCTCGCTCCAGCGCGGCAATCCGATCGGCGTCCAACCACGGTCCGACCCCCTCCCGAAACCACGGCTCGTCGCTCGGGGCCGGCGGGGTATTGAAGGGGCAGACCTCCTGGCAGATGTCGCAGCCGAAAAGCCAGTCGCCGACCGAGGCGCGTTCGGATGGAGAGAAGTCGCGCTTGAGCTCGATCGTCAGATAACTGATGCAGCGGGTCGCGTCCAGCTCGTATGGAGCGACGATCGCGCCGGTCGGGCAGGCGTCCAGACAGAGCCGGCAACTGCCGCACCGGCTCGGTTGTGGCCGATCGAGTTCAAGTTCCAGCGTCGTGATCAACTCGGCCAGCACCACCCACGAGCCGAATTGTTCCGTGATGAGCATCGTATTCTTGCCGATGAATCCCACGCCCGCTTCCTGCGCGACGGCCCGTTCCAGCACCGGTCCGTGGTCGACGCAGCCTCTGACGTGCGCTTCAGGCGCCC
Organism: Nitrospiria bacterium; assembly: GCA_035499635.1. Taxonomy (GTDB): domain Bacteria; phylum Nitrospirota; class Nitrospiria; order JACQCE01; family JACQCE01; genus JACQCE01. Next base: position 1,171 of record DATJYI010000231.1, read on the forward strand.
GCGCGCGGAGCCACCCGGCCAGGTCGTCGAGCTTGCGTTCGATGAGATCATGGTAATCCTTGCCCCAGGCGTACCGGGCGATCCGGCCCGCACGGTTATCGGGCGGAGGTCCGTGGTCGCCGGGATAATAATTCATCGCCAGACTGACGATGCTCCGGGCGCCCGGCAGCACGTCGCGCGGATCGGCCCGCCGTTGCGGCGCGCGGGCCATGTAGGCCATCTCGCCCTGAAAGCCGCGTTCGAGCCAGCGGTGGAGCGCCTCGCCGTGCCGCGCCGGAAGAGCCGCCGGGGCGATCCCAACGGCGTCAAACCCCAGCGCGCGCGCCTGCTGCTTGAGTGCCTCGGTCAGCGACACGGGTTATTCCTGATCGATGCGGATGTGGATGCGCTGGATACGGCCGTCGTCGCTCAAAAAGGCCGTGGTCAACGCGCTGACGATCGAAAGAATCAGCGCGCCGAAGACGGGCGCCCAGAAGCCGTGGACTTCAAAGCCGCGGACCAGCGTGCCGGCCAGATAGAGCATGAAGCCGTTGAGGAGAAACGTGAAGAGGCCCAAGGTGAGCAGGTTGATCGGCAGGGTCAGCAGGATGAAAATCGGGCGCAGGATCGCATTGATGACGCCCAGCACGGCGGCCGCGACCAGCGCGGACAGGAAGCTCTGCACCTCGATGCCTTTGATGACGAAGGCGATCAGCCAGAGCGCCCCGGCATTGACGATCCAGCGAATTAGCAGCCCCTTCATGGTCATTCCTGTGTCGTGGCGCGCGGAGCGGCGCGCGGATCGCCGCGCTACTTTCGCTTGACCGCCCGCTCGACGGCGGCGGCGATGTGGGGGGCGGACAGCTTGTAACGCTCGAAGAGTTCTTCGGGCAGGCCCGATTCGGCGTAAGTATTGTTCAGGCCGATGGATTCCACCGGCACGGGAATGTTGCGGGTGACGACGTGCGCCACCCGGCTGCCCAGGCCGCCGTCCAGCAGATGCTCCTCGGCCGTGACGATCGCGCCGGTCTCGCGCGCCGCGGCCATGATCGCCGCCTCATCGAGCGGCTTGACCGTGTGCATGTCGAGCACGCGGACCGACAATCCCTTCGCAGCGCACAAATCGGCCGCCGCCAGCGCCTCCCAGACGAGCAGGCCGCAGGCGATGATCGTTGCGTCCCGGCCGTCCTGCACCGGCCTGGCCTTCCCGATCGCGAAGGCGTCGCCGGGCTGATGGATGACCGGCGATTTGGGGCGGCTCGTCCTGATGTAGACCGGACCCTCGTGCGCGGCGGCGGCGCGGACAAGCGCCTTGGTGGCGACGGCATCCGACGGCACCAGGACGACCACGCCGGGCAGGGAGCAGGCGAGCGCAAGATCCTCAATTGCCATTTGCGAGGCGCCATCCTGCCCGAGGCTGATGCCGCTGTGCGAGCCGCAGAACTTCACGTTCAGCCGCGGATTGGCCACGCTCATCCGGAGCTGGTCGTAGGTTTTGCAGACAAGGAACGCGGCGAACGAAGACGCGAAGGGAATCTTGCCGCTGCTGGCTAAACCGGCCGCTATTCCGATTAAATTCGCCTCGGCGATTCCGACGTTGAAGAAACGGTCGGGGAAGGCCTTGGCGAAGGCGCGGCTTTTGGTCGAGCCGGAGACGTCGGCGTCCACCACCACGACCGCCGGGTTCTCTTTGCCCAGCTCGGCCAGCGCGTCGCCGTAGGCGTCGCGCGTCGGCTGGCCCATCACCTTCTGTCGGCTCATGCGCCCAGCCCTCCCACCGGCTGTCGGGCCAGTTCCGCGTAGGCTCGTTCGGCCTCCTCCTTTGTCAACGGCACGCCGTGCATGTCGGGGCGGTTCTCGATGAACGTCACGCCCTTGCCCTTGACCGTGTTGGCGATGATTACCGTCGGCTTGCCTTTTTTGCGCCCGGCGTCCTTATAGGCTTTGAGGATCTGCGAAAAGTTGTGGCCATCAATGTCGATGACATGCCAGCCAAACGACGCCCATTTGGGTTTCAAGGGATCGAGAGCCAGCGTCTCCTTGACCCAGCCGTCCTGCTGAAGCTTGTTGTAATCGACGATCACGCAGAGATTGTCCAGCTTGTGCGTGCCGGCGAACAGCGCCGCCTCCCAGATCTGCCCCTCTTCGATTTCCCCATCACCGGTGAGCACATAGATCCGATAATCCTTCCGGTCCATCCGGGCGGCGAGCGCCATCCCGATGCCGATCGACACGCCCTGCCCGAGCGACCCGGTCGAGGCTTCGACGCCGGCCAGGCGACGTTTCTCCGGGTGGCCCTGCAGCGGGCTGTCGAGCTTCCGCAGAGTCATGAGCCGGTCGACCGGGAAATAGCCCGCATGGGCCATCAGCGCGTAGAGGAGCGGCGCGGCGTGGCCTTTGCTCAAAATAAATCGGTCCCGGTCGGGCCAGTTGGGTTCGGACGGGCGGAGACGGAGAACCCGCAGATAGAGGGCGACGAGCAACTCGGTCGCCGAGAAACAGGTCGTCGGATGACCCGAACCGGCCGCCGTGGTCATCTGGACGACTTCTTTGCGGACGGTCCGGGCGAGATCGATGAGGTCGCGATCGGATTGTGCGGTCTGCTTGGCCATGTCGAGAGCGCCTCAGAATAGCAAATGGTCCGGTGCGCGGTCAACCGCTCCGATGAATCCGAGCGATGATCGGCCAAGGGCTCCCCTTCGCGGCTCGGTGCGCTTCGGCGCTCCCATAGATGCTGATAGTGCTAGCCTGCGGAACTTGTTGACCACTTTCCTGCCGGAGTGGTCAGCTTCGGCCATCCTCGGCTTTCCGCCTATGGCGGAACCGCGGCTCGGCCCGAAGAGCGCCTCTCGCGCACGGCCGGCTCAGGGGAGCCCATGGCCATTCAGGCTCCGGTGTGGTGGGGCAGGTGACGAACGCCTACTCGCAGATCGCCCTCACAAATGGTTTTGATGCTAGGGCGGTCAATAGCGGTTGGGGCGTGAAGGCTTCGCCAACACGAACGCAGGGCGTTCGGGGAATTGATTCGACGACCGCACGACGCGAAGATGCAGGAGCGGCATCTGTGCGCGCCGCCGAGTCGGTGGGGCGGCAGGATTCCGAGATCTCTCCGCACGGGCCCCACCGATGAATAGATCCGTCGACCTGCCTGCGTCAGGGAGGGGACCGCAACCGCAGCCGAGCCCGTGCCGTGGATCTGGCCCCGCCCCCGGAGCCTGCAACACTGATGACCTGTATTAGTTGAGTGAAAAAGTATGATATAACGACTGCCATGGCCATTCTGAAGGTCGCCCGTCTGGGCCATCCGGTGCTGCGCCAGGCGGCCAAGCCCGTGCCGCCAGGAGACATCAGCTCTTCCTCCATCCAGCGGCTGATCGACGACATGATCGAGACGATGCACGAGTATGACGGAGTGGGCATCGCGGCGCCGCAGGTGCATCACTCCCTGCAGCTGGCCGTGATCGAGGTTGAGCGCAATCCCCGTTATCCCCAGGCGCCGGAAATTCCGCTGACCGTCCTGATCAATCCGGAGATTACGGCGCGATCGGATGCCAAGCGGCTGGGATGGGAGGGCTGTTTGAGCGTGGACGGATTGCGAGGGGAGGTGCCCCGCGCCGAGCAGCTCTCAGCCCGATGGCTGGATCGGTCCGGGCGGCCAGTGCAGGCGGAGGCGCAGGGCTTTTTCGCCGTGGTCATCCAACACGAAGTCGATCACCTCCTCGGCAAGGTGTTTCTCGACCGGATGGCCGATCTGACCACCCTGACCCATCTGAAAGAGTACGACCGGTACTGGCTGCATGGGGAGGAGCCTGAGTCCGAATAGCAGGCCGGAGATCAAGGGTTGACAAGCTTTTGACCGGTAGACTAAGGTACCAACGCACGCCTCGACGGCGGTGTAGGACACGATTCCGGCGACGCACGCGCGGGACGCCATGACCACATGACCAAAGGATGACACGATGCCCAAACCGCAACGCCATGTCTTTGTCTGCACTCAGATCCGGCCGCCCGGCCATCCGCGCGGGTGTTGCAACGACCGGGGCGGCAAGGATGTGGTCATGCAATTATTCAATGAGTTGGAGCAGCGGCAACTGATCGGCACGGTCAACGTGACCGAAACGAGCTGCCTGGGGCCCTGCCCGCTGGGGCCGATGATGGTCGTCTACCCCGACGCGGTCTGGTACAACCGGGTGAAGGAGGACGACGTCTCCGAGATCGTCGAACAGCACCTGGTGGGAGGCAAGCCGGTCGACCGCCTCAAAGTGCCAGACGAAATGTGGGGGTGACCGGCATGACGGCCGGCTCCTTTGCGATTGAAATCAGCCGGCTGGTCAAGCGGTTCGGTTCGACGACGGCCGTCAACGGTCTTGACCTGACGATCGAACCGGGCGAGATCTTCGGCCTGCTCGGACCAAACGGCGCAGGCAAGACCACCATATTCAAGATTCTGACGACGCTGCTCCGGCCCACGTCGGGAACGGTAAAAATCTTCGGCCATGACGTGGCGGCCGAGGCCGACGCGGTCCGTCAATTGATCGGCTACGTGCCCCAGGAACGGGCGGTCGACCGTCTGCTGACCGCCCGCGAGCATCTTGAGTTGTTTGCCAATCTCTATCACCTCCCCGCCGCCACGGCAGCCTCGCGGATCGAAGTGGCGCTGCGGCTGGTGAACCTGGCCGACCGGATCAATGAGCCGGTCGGCAAATTTTCGGGCGGGATGAAGAAACGCGTGGAAATCGCCTGCGGGCTGCTCCACGAGCCGAGCATTCTCTTTTTGGATGAGCCAACACTGGGGCTTGACGTGCAGAGCCGGAGCCAGGTCTGGGACCACATCCGGCAGTTGAAGCAACGCGGCATGACCGTCGTGATCAACAGCAACTATCTCGACGAAGCGGATCAGCTCTGCGACCGGCTGGCCATCATCGACCGGGGTCAGCTTCGCGCGTTGGGTTCCCCCCAGGAATTGAAACGCGGCCTGGGCGGCGATATCGTGACCGTGACGCTGGAGAAGGCGGTCACGCAGCCGCAGCAACTCCGCCAGGCGCTCCAGGCCATCAGCGGCGTGAGGGAGGTGTCGGTGGAGGAGACGGTGGCCCGGCTGGCGCTGACCCGGGAGGCCGGCCTGAACGCAATCGTGGAGCAGGTCCAGCGGGCCGGCGGCGGTCTGCGGGCGGTGCACTACACCCATCCGACGCTTGAGGAGGTCTTCATCCATTATACGGGCCACAAGATCCGTGAGGAGGATATCCAGTGAGCCGCTATTGGCAGGAGACCGGCGCGCTGACCCACCGGTGGTTCCGGCGGATGATGCGCGAGCGGATGACACTGATCTTCGGGCTCTTTCAGCCCATGTTGTGGCTGCTGTTGTTCGGCAACAGCTTCAAAAACGTGGCCTCCTCCCAGGCCATCGGGACCGACAACTACATCGCCTTTATGACCGCCGGCGTGGTGGTGATGACGGTGCTCAACAGCGGGTTTGCCGGCGGCGTCGACCTGATCTTCGACCGGGAGACGGGTTTTCTGGACCGGCTGCTCGCCGCACCGATTGCCCGCAGCAGCATCATCGTGAGCCGGTTTCTCTTTGTCACGGTGCTCTCGGCGCTGCAGATCCTGGTCATTCTGGGCACGGCGCTGGCGATGCACGTGGTCCCGGCCACGGGCCTGGCCGGCGTCGGCGCCATCCTGCTGGTCGGCGTCCTGCTGGGGGTGGGATTGACCGCGTTGTCGCTGGGGCTGGCCTTCAAGATCTCCAGTCACAGCGGATTTTTCTCGCTGGTGGGCTTCATTACCCTGCCGCTGATCTTCGTCAGCAGCGCGCTCGTGTCGATCGAACACATGCCGGTCTGGCTGAAGGTGATCGCCATTCTCAACCCGATGACCTGGACCATCGACGCCGTCCGGTCGTTGATCCTGAACGGATGGCTGTGGTCCCGGTTGGTCGTCGTCGTCGCGGCGTTGATTGTGTTCGACATCGGCTGCGTGACGCTGAGCAGCCGGGTTCTCCGCAAAGCCGCGACGGGGTAGTAGTGCAAAGCGGATTAAGGATGAGTGAAGTAACGGCGGGGTATGGAGTAAAAAAGTTTGCATGCCCGATCAAACGACAACGCTGACCATTCCGCTCTTTCCGCTGCCGAACATCGTCTTCTTCCCAAAGACCTTTCTGCCGCTGCATATTTTTGAGCCGCGCTACCGGGCGATGGTCAAGGACGCCTCCGAAGGCGACCGGCTCATCGGCATGGTCCTGCTCAGGGAGGGATGGGAGCCTGACTATGAGGGGACACCGGCCGTCCATCGGGTGGGCTGCGCCGGCAAAATCATCGCCCTGGAATCATTGCCTGACGGCCGGTACAATCTGATGCTCCACGGACTCTGCCGCTTTGCGATCGAGTCGGAGTCGCACGCCAAATTGTATCGGGAGGCGCAGGTTCGCCGCCGCCCCGAGGCGGCCTGGAGCCAGGTGAGCGATGGGGTGCTGGACGCGCTGCTGGATGCCGTTCGAACCATGGTCACCCGGCCGACCATCTCGCAGGAACTGTCCGCGCTGCTTCGCGCGAGCGACGATCCGGAACAGGTCGTGAATCTTGTCAGCAGCGAACTGCCGTTCACCGAGCATGAAAAGCAGTTTCTGCTGGATGCGGAGAATCTGGAACAGCAGGCCAGGCGAGTGGTGGACCTGATCCGGCTTCGAACCACTGACTCATAGAGCAAGTCTCCTCACCGGCCCCCACATCAAAAGGAGATTATGATCATGACGCTGAAAGCAGGCGACAAAGCGCCGGCATTTACCCTGCAGAACGGCGACGGTCAAGCTGTCTCATTGGATGAGCTTCGAAAAGACCGATGGGTCGTGCTCTATTTTTACCCGAAAGACGACACGCCAGGGTGCACAAAGGAAGCGTGCGATTTTCGCGATTTGCGCACACGGTTTCAGCGGTCCGGCGCCGTCATTGCGGGCGTCAGCCCGGATGGGGTGCCGTCGCATCAAAAATTTGCCGCCAAGCATACGCTGACCTTTCCGCTGCTGAGCGACGAGGGCGCGAAGGTGTCGACCGTCTACGGTGTCTGGAAGAAAAAACAACTGTACGGCCGGTCCTACATGGGGATCGAACGGACAACGTTTCTCATCTCGCCCGAGGGCCGCATCGCCGCCATCCATCCCAAGGTGAAAGTCGACGGCCACGCGACCGCGTTGCTCGACGAATTGAAGGCGCTGCAGCAGGGCCGGGCGGCCGCCAAGCCGGCCCGGGCCTAACTGAAATGAGAGGAGGCATCATGGCTCATCACACGCGAGCGACCATCGCCGGGTTCGTCGCGGCATTGGTCTGCGCGCTGATTCTCGCCGGCTGCGCCATCCGGATCGGCACGCCGTTCAAAACGGATCAGGTTCCGCAGATTCAAGTGGGCAAAACCACCCAGGCACAGGTGCGGGAGTTATTCGGCCAGCCTGAAAGCATAGGCCTCAAGGATGGCCGTCCACTGTGGACCTATCTCTTTGCCCGTCTCTCAATGGGGGGAACGGCCACGGGCACGATTCTGTCGATCGAATTCAACGAGCAGGGCGTGGTGTCCAGTTATTCGTACGTGCCCTACTGATCGATCCATTATAGTGGGCTCGCGTCGCCCGCATAGTATGTGGGGGCCCGTGCGGAAAGGGCTCGGTAAGGTCATTGAATTAATTTCCCAAAAGCTTCGCTTTTGGGTTGGCGTTGCCCCCGCACCCCTGGGCCCCCCACTCACGCTCGCCGTGCGAGCTGGGCAAATGCCCGGGCTTACTCGGGGAGATCCATTTTTCCGTTCGAATGCCGACGCGTCGGTCCTTACTTCAGGCTCAACAGATAGTCGGCGAGAGCGTTCAGCGACTCAGGATCGAGATCGAAGGGCGGCATGGCCGATCCGGGCACGACCGCTTGGGGATTTTTGAAGTGGCGGATCAGCCAGTCCCGGTCGTGCTTCGTGCCGACGTAGGACAGATTGGGTCCGAACGACCCTCCCTCTCCGTGGATCCGGTGGCAGGCCGAGCACTGCAGTTTCGCGTAGAGTGTTTTGCCGGCCGCCACTTCGGGAGGCGTCGTCGGCACCGACCAGACCCGGTGGAGCGACACGCCCAGCAGCAGAAAGACCACCACGAGAAAGCCCGCCCCCGCCGCCAGCGCCGCCGGCCGTTTGGCCGGCCGCCGCTCTTTTTGGCGGTCGATAAACGGCAACGCGAACAACAGCGCGAAAAAGAGCGCCGGAAGAATGACGGTGCCGACCGGCTCCAACAGGGGGCCCTTAAAAAATCTCAGCATCTCATAGTAAAAGAGAAAATACCATTCGGGAAGCGGGACGAAGTCCGACGCCGACGGATCGGCCTTGTCGGCCAACGGGAAGGGTAGCCAGATGGCCATACCGACGACGATCAGAAACGCGAAGAGAATGGCCACGGCGTCGAAGAAGACCTGACGCGGATAGAACGGCTCGGTTCGGGCCTTGGCCCGCGCTTCGTCCCACGGACCGGCCGGCCCGACCCGACGGAGAATGAACAGGTGCAGGCCGATCAATCCGACGGTCAGCCAGGGGAACATCAGCGCGTGCATGGAGAAGAAGCGGTTGAGCGTGAGTGCGCCCAGCTCCGTGCCGCCCCGGGCGATCTTCACCAGCCAATCGCCGATGACGGGAACCGTGCCGATCATGTTGGTGCCGACCTGGGTCGCCCAATAGGCTTTCTGGTCCCATGGCAGGAGGTATCCGGTGAACGAAAACATCAGGACCAGAATGAACAGCACGACCCCCGCCATCCACATCAGCTCGCGGGGCGGCTTGTAGGCGCCGTACAAATAGACCTGCAGCATGTGCAGGCCGATGGCGACAATCATGGCGCTCGCGCCCCAGTGGTGCAGGCCGCGGATGAACCAGCCCATGGTCACTTGGTGCTCGATGTACTGGACGCTGTCGTAGGCGTGATCCGGCGTGGGGGCGTAATAGACCGTCAACAGGATGCCGGTGACCAGCTGAAGCACGAAGAAAAAGAGCGTGATGCTGCCGAACACATAGACCCAGCTGGCCCCGCCGGGAATCGGTTCGTCGAACAGCAGGTGGCGGACACTGCCCAGCTTGAGCCGGCTGTCGATCCAGCCCCACACCGTGCGCCTCATGGGAACGGATGAATCCTTTGGGTCGTCCGCGACCGGTTAGAACGGAATCCGTTTGGGCGATCCGCTTGCGAAATTCTCATACTTGATCTCCAGTTGCTCTCCATCAATCCGGTAGTCCAGGGTGTCGAGCGACCTGGGCGGTGGGCCGGCGATCACCCGTCCGTCCAGATCATAGACGCCGCCGTGACACGGACACTGGAATTGGCGGGCGGCAGGGTTCCAGTTGTAGGCGCATCCCAGATGGGTGCAGTGCGGGTTGTAAACCCGGATCTCGCCGGTGGGACGCTTGACGACCCAGACGCCCTTGGTGGTCTGGGTCGTGAACCAACCCTCCTGCGTGCCAACTTCGACCTCGCGTTGCACCGGCTGGTCCGGCACCAGCGTGTTAATCGAGCCCGCATGCAGCCATCCAGGCGTCTTGCGCTTCAATGCGGGGCCGATGAAATAGCCGATGGTGGGAACGGCCAACGTGGCGCCGATCGCCGCGGCGATCCAGCCGGTGAGCATGCCGAAAAATTGCCGACGTGTGGGCGTCATACGCTCCAAGGCGTGTTCATGCCGGAAAAGGGGAAGCAGGCTCCCCGCCGCAGTCGTCGATCAGCCCCGCGCCTCCGTTTTTCGGCCGGTTGATCGGCGCATGGCGACGAGGTGCGTATGGCCGTGCAGATCACGCCGCGCTCTCTGCCCCGCAGACCCGAAATCCGCACCGGCGGCCCCGGCACAACCCGTCCGATAAATTCCTCGATCGATGAGGTTATTGGTGGGGGTTCATCATGCCAGGCTTCTGGCCGGGCATCGGGCCGGAGCCGGACGGCCCCATCGGATGCGTGAAGGGATGCGGCCCGCCTCCCATTGAATGCATGGCGCCCATGCGACGCATCGTCATGGCGCGAAATTGAGCGAATTGTTCCGGCGACAGAAAATCGGCCGCCTTGAGCAGCGACCGGATCCGTTGCATCAGCAGTTCGCCCTTGAGCGACTCGATCTCCTTGACCTTTTTTTCGATTTTTGAGGTGTCGAGTTTTTGCTCATCCAACAAATCGTTCAGTTCGAATTCGGCCACCCGGACCTTGGCCCCCTGCATCGTCGTCTCCTTCAGATAATCGCTGCGCAGTGACTTGAGCTTGGCCGCCTGATCGTCGGTCAGGCCCAGCCGCTGCTTCAGATTCTCAGATGACATCTCGGCCATCATGCCGCCGTGGCCCATCCCTCCCATCGAACCCGTGCCCCCCATCTGGCCGCCCATCTGCCCCATCGAGCCCATGCCCCCTGACGACATGGCGCCGGAGTCGTTCGTCTCGGAGTAGGAGTCGGCGGTCTCCTCCTCCATCTGCGCCCGCCCGAGCGGGGCCAGAACCAGCATGAGAGCGGTAAGCACCGCAAAGATGAACAGCGGTTTGGACGTCTGCATCATTGCTTGCATAGGGTCTCCTTGTGCATGGGGGTTACGTCAACAACTGCTTGACTTCATCGCCTTCGAGCACTTCCTTCTCCAGCAGGGCGGCGGCCAGCCTGTCGAGCTTGTCCCGGTGCTCTTTGAGCAGCAGGAGGGCCCGTTCGTGGGCCTCGTCGATGAGGCGCTTAATTTCACGATCGATCGCCTCGGCGGTCTCCTCGCTGTAGTCCTTCGCGGACGGAGCAAAGCCCGTTTCCAAAAAGAGCGGCCGCCGCTCCTTTTCATACGCGATCGGGCCCAGCGCCTCGCTCATGCCATATTCCTTGACCATGCTTTTGGCGATCTCCGTCGCCTTTTGCAGATCATTCTGTGCGCCGGTTGAGATTTCGCCGAAGACGATCTCCTCGGCCGAGCGGCCGCCCAGGAGTATGGCCAGCCGCTCCACCAGTTCGGACCGGCTCATCAGATACCGATCCTCCGTCGGCAACTGAAGCGTGTAACCCAGAGCGGCGATCCCGCGCGGGATGATCGAGATACGGTGGACCTTGTCCGTGTGGGTCATGAAATGGGTGACCAACGCGTGGCCGCCTTCATGATAAGCGACGATCCGTTTTTCTTTCGGATTAATGAGGCGCGATTTTTTCTCGAGTCCCGCCACCACCCGGTCGATCGCCTCCTCGAAATCCTCCGGCTCGACGGCGGACTTGTTCTTACGGGCGGCGAGCAGCGTGGCCTCGTTGACGATGTTAGCCAGATCGGCGCCCACGAACCCCGGCGTCCTGGCGGCGATGGTTTTCAGATCCACCTTGGGCGACAACGTCACCTGCCTGGCGTGGATCCTCAAAATGGCCTCCCGGCCGTTGATGTCGGGCCGGTCGACCAGCACGTGCCGGTCGAACCGGCCCGCCCGCAGCAGGGCCGCGTCCAGAATTTCGGGCCGGTTGGTCGCCGCCATGATAATCACGCCCTTGTTCGGATCGAACCCGTCCATTTCCGCCAGCAACTGGTTGAGCGTTTGTTCCCGTTCGTCGTGACCGCCGATGGCCCCGCTCACGCCGCGGGCCTTACCCAGCGCGTCCAGCTCGTCGATGAAGATGATGCAGGGCGCCTTGCTTTGGGCGGTCGCGAACAGATCGCGCACGCGGGCGGCGCCGACGCCGACGAACATTTCGACAAAATCAGACCCCGTCAGACTCAGAAACGGCACCCTGGCCTCACCGGCCACCGCCTTGGCCAGCAGGGTTTTCCCCGTCCCCGGCGCGCCGACCAGCAACACGCCCTTGGGAATCCTGGCGCCGAGCCGCTGAAACTTCTCAGGGTTCTTTAAAAATTCGATGACTTCCTGCAGCTCGGCCTTGGCCTCGTCAATGCCGGCGACGTCCTTGAAGGTGACCTTGGTCTCGTCGGCGACGTAGATTTTCGCCTTGCTCTTGCCGATCGTCATCAGCCCCTGCTGTGGTCCGACCGAACGGATCAGGAAGAACCACAGCCCCAGAAAGAGCGCCATGGGGATGAGCCAGCCGAGCAGCGTTGTCCAGAAGGTGTTTTCGACGGCGCCGCTGAAATCGATCTCTTTTGCCTGGAGCTCCTTCACCAGGTCGGGATCTTCGACCCGGATGGTTTTGAAGGGGTGGCCTTTTTCAGATGGAACGGTCTTCTGTGATTCTTCCCCGGCAGTGCCGGGGGCCGGCAGGGGAACGCCGCCCTCCAGCTTGCCGTGGATCATTTGATCGCTGATGGTCAGATCGTACACCTTTTTCTCGGCCACCAACTGTTTGAACTGGCTGTAGCTGATCGCGGCTTCGTGCGGGGCGAGCAGGAAGAGTTGAAGCAGCCAGACGATGCCGACGGCGATCAGAAAATACCAAATGGAGAACCGAGTTTTTTTTTCCACGGCCTGGCCTGCCGTCCTGTTGCTGCCGGTGCGACTGGAGGAAGGGATTCGCCGCGATCAGGCGGCGCGTCGTTGTTCCATCGCCTTCAGTGCTTCGATTAAACCAGATGCCTGAGACCGAGTCAAGGATTTGCTCGCCACCCGTCCATACATGCGTCGCGCCAAGCCCATCACCTGACGCGTACGCCATCCCAGTTCGCCGGCCAGCCGGTCAATGAGCCGCTGCTGCGCGGCGGACAAGCAGTCTTCGCGGATGACGAGGCCGGCGCGGAACGATTCGGCGTCGGGCACCGTCCCCTGGAGTCCTTCGATCAGCCGGGACGCCTGCCCGCGGGTCAATCGCCGCAGCGAGACCTGCCCGCTGACGGCCTCGACCCACTCGCGCAACGCCGGTTCAGCCATGCCGCGCCGATGACTGAGCGCCCAGATTATTCGGATCTGGCGGCCTGAAGCCGCCGGGCGCGGCTGCCGGGTCGATGCCATCATCGGTGGACTCCTTCTCCTGCGCGGGTGCGACCGCTACGGCCAGTATTTCGCCGTCGCCTTGATATAGCCCAGGAGCAGATCCCGGCGCGCCACGATGCCAACCAGTTTCCCCTCCTTCAACACGGGAACCCGGATCAGATGCTCGGTTTGAAGCAGCTTGATGATCTCATCCGCTTTTGTCGATTCGGACACAAACCGAACTTCCCGCGACATCGCTTCTTCCACGCGGAACTGCTTGGGATCGCCCCCCTTCCGCAGTTGCTGCAGGAGGTCGAACTCGCTGATGATCCCCACCAACCAGCCCTCCTTGTCCACAACAGGGAGACTGCCGATGCCGTGCTTGGTCATCTGCGACGCGGCGTGACGACAGGTGTCGTCCGGCGTGCAGGTGATCACATCCGATTCCATCAAGATGGATGCGGTGAGCGATTCAAATGGCGTCTGCTCTGTGATGTATTCTGTGCGCCTCATGGCGTTCCTCCTCTGATCGCTGCGCGATCAATATGTCTGCGGGCGCCGACGGGCCCCTGCGTCATGGCTACCATCCGATCACCTCGTAGTACGTGGGGTGCAGCAGGTCCCTGGCGGAGATGACCCCGACGATCTGCCCCTGCTCCAACACGCCGAGGTGGCGCACCCGGCGTTTGGCCATCAGATCACGCACGCTTTCGACGGGCTGGTTGACGTCGACGCTGACGAGGGGCGTGCTCATGATCTGTTCGACCGCCGTCACATAAGGGTTCAGATCCCGCCCGATGACCTTGTGCACCAGATCCGACTCGGTGACGATGCCGAGCGGCACCTCCCCGCGGGTGACCACCAGGCTGCCGAGCCGGCGCTCCTTCATCTCCCCTGCGGCGGCGCGGGCTGTTGTCCCCACGGCGATCGAGTGAACGGGTGACGACATCACCTGACGCGCCGGCACCAACGGCAAACCGTTGGCGTCGATGAAATCCCGGATGGTGAACAGCCCGACCACCGCGCCTCCGTCACGGACGGCCACGTGGCGGATCCGTTTACCGGCCATCAACTCACCCACCTCAGCCAGGGACGTGTCGGCATCCGTCTCCAGCAGCGGGCTCGTCATGATCCGCTCGGCCGCCGTCACGTAGGGATTCAGATCCATGGCGATGACATCCTGGATCAGGTCCACCTCCGTCACGATGCCGCGGTAATGCCCGTCGGCCCCGACCAGCAGGGCGTCGGTCTGCTCCCGGCGCATCACCTCCGCCGCGGTCCTCGCCGTCGTCTCTGGCGTAATCGACACAACCTGCCCCCGCAACGCCTGCTTCACCTTGATCATGACCCGGCCTCCCTGCGTGCCCCGTTGGTGCGCCGTCAGGCGGAATCCGCCTTGCCCCTCTTGACACGGCTGTCGGCGTGAAGATCGGCGATGGTCGGATGCGTCAACGCCGTAAAATCGCCTGTCCTCATCGTGATGGCCTCGCGATGAGTGCCAGCCTCGCAGACGATCTCCCGGCACTGGAGCATCGCGTGATCCACCAGCTCCTCCATTTCATACAGATCGCCGAACGGCGGCATCGCGCCAATCTCGCAATCCGGACAGAGGCGCTCGATCTCTTTCTCCGTGGCCAGCCGGACGGTGGATGTCCCCAACACTCTGGCGACCTTGGCCAGATCGACACGCTCGCCGGCGGGCACGGCCAACATCACATACCGCCCGCCGGCGTTAATGATCACCGTCTTCACCATCTGTTCGACCGGCACGCCTAACGCCTTCACGGTCTCTTTCGCCGTGAACGTTTCCGCATGGGGCATCATCCGGTAGGGGATATGGTGCCGATCCAGCATCTTCTGCATTCGCGTCAGCACGGTCATTGTCTCCCCCCCTTTCTCGCGTTGAAACCGGACGGGCCCGTTCCAACGCGGTCACACCACGGTTCCCCTCAGGCGATCGTGATCTTTTTCCCCGTCACTTTTGCTTCCTCCGCCTTGGGGAGCCGGATCTCCAGCAGCCCGTCGTGCAACGTGGCGGTCACCTTGTCCCTCTGCACCTTGGCGGGCAGCGGCACGGTGCGTTGGAATCCGCCCGTGGCCCGCTCGGCGAAGTAATACTCACGTTCTTTGACCTCTTCGGCCAATTGAAAGGCGCCTTTGACGGTGAGCGTCTCATTCTCGACGGTGATGGTCAGATCCTCCTTCTTGAGTCCCGGCACCTCGACTTTTGCAATCAGGGCCTCCCGATCCTCGAACAGATCGAGTCGGGGAATGGCGAAGCCTTTCTCTGCAGACATCTTGCGCCGGGGGGCTGTTCCGACCAGTGCGGCAGGCACAAGCCACCCTTCCTCCTTGAGCTCATCCAGCCACCGGGTGAGATCAGGAGGGAAATATTCGCTCATTCCTATTCTGGGTTCCCACCGGATCAGTGGCATTTTCCTCACCTCCTTTGCCTGTTCTGACGCCTTTACCTTATCAAACGGCCCCGTTGGATCCAATGATCGCGGGCACTCAATTGATTGATCACGGTCAATTCAATGTGGGGGCCCGTGCGGTGCCGTGGCTGCTTCTGGGGGAAGTCCCCCAAAAGCCTTGCTTTTGGGTGGCGATGCCCCCACACCCCCAGCCACCGTTGTGATCACATTGGCCACCAGCTGCCCCGGGTTTGCCCCGGCCCGTGCGGAAGAAGCAGAGAAAGGGCATGGGATCCCCCTCCGATTACAGAACAACGGGAACAGTGTGGGCGATTCTGGCGAGCCGGTCCGTATTGAGCAGTGTAATCTCCTTCCCATTGGTGGCGATGAGGTGCTCCTCTTTGAATTTGGTCAGAAACCGGACGGCGGTTTCTACAGAAATACCGGCCAGTTCCGCAATCTCCTCGCGTGTCAGAGAGATGGCGATGAGCAGGCCGGTCGGCGAAGGCACGCCGTGCCGTTTCCCGAGCTGGAGCAGGGTGCCCGCCATCCGTTCCCTGGCGCTGTGAAACGTGGCGGTCATGAGTTTTTGATAGGCGATACGCAGCTCTTTGCCAAGCGTCTTGAGCAGTTTCAGTGCGATCAGCGGCTGGTTTTTCAACAATTCGTCCAGCCGTTCGCGGGGGAGAAAGCCGACCAGGCAGGGTTCGAGCGTCTCGCAGGTCACCGTATGGGCCTTGCCCGAGAACAGCGCCTGATGATCGATCAGCTCGCCGGCCGTGACGATACGGAGAATGTGTTGCTGTCCCGACCAGGAGGTTTGAACCAATTTGGCCTTACCCCGGCACAAGAGATAGAGGCCGTGACATGGGTTGCCTTCATAGAACATTGTTTGGCGGGGTTCATACTGGTGCGTATCAAACTGGGAGCTCACCGTCGCGGTATCATCGGCGGTCAGCTCATAAAGATCGCAGAAGTGCCGTTTCACGCACTGATGACAATCAATCGGAAAAGGTTCCTGCGCGGCAGTCATCCCACGACCTCGGAACTCTAGGTAGAATAACGAAAAGATCCGCAGCTTGTCAAACGAGATCGGGCGTGGTTTGAACCCGGACAGCGAGCGCAGTCCCCGCCTGTGAGGACGGGGTGGGCGAGCGAATATCAACCATGCCTTTTCCGCTCGGGTCGAAGAATCCCCGCCTGTGAGGGCGGGGTTCTTCAAGTTGAACAGCGCGTAAAATTCCGTGGGATCCGCTGCGCGGCTGACCGGTGATCAGCCGTAGGACGCGGGCATCATCCCCGCATGATCGTCAGACCCATTCTTGACAGGCTTTAGACCGTTCCGGATAATGAACCGGGTCCGGCCGTTTCCTGTGCGGGCGCTGTGATGGCGGATCATTGGGCGGAGTTATGAGACACAAAGGGAAAGGCGCGTCGTTCCTGTCACGAATCTTGGAGACCGTGTTCATCATCGCGGTGGCCCTCTGGGTCGGGGCGATGATGCTGCTGGCCGTGGTCGTGGCGCCGGGCGTGTTTACCGTCATGCCGTCGCGTCAGGAAGCCGGCAATCTGATGAGTCACCTGTTCGTCGGTTATTATCACATGGGGGCGTTGTGCGGTCTGGCGGCGTTGATCGCGGGAGGGCTGCAGGCCTATTTGGGACGGCACCGGTGGGGAACAATCCGGTTCTGGATCACCGGCCTGATGGTGGTCAGCACGCTTTACGCCGGATTTGTCGTCACCCCGCATGCCCAGGTGATTCGGATGCAACTCTCGGCTCCCGGCAGCGAATCCAACCGTGCGTCATTGCAACGGGAATTTCAACGCGCCCACGGACAGGCGGTGACCGCCAATGCCATCGCGCTGCTCAGCGGACTGGTCGTGTTGGGCATGGTCGGATTGGCGGAACGCCGCTCCGGGCAGGAGCGGCCGGCCACCCGGCTTGGTTGAACAGGCGGGCGATGGCCGTCTGTCTCCATTGCCGTCAACGGAAAGGAAGACGCGCCTGTCCGGCGCTGCAGGGCGTCATCTGCGCCGTCTGTTGTGGAACCCACCGGGGCGTGGCGATCGCCTGCCCGGCCGATTGCGTCTATTTTCTCCCCGGGGAAACCTATCAGCGCGGACGGGCCGGCCGGCAATTTGTTCGCGCGCGCCAGCCTCTGTACGAAGAGCTGGCCCGAGACCAGGGCGAACGGGCGCTGGTGCTGCTCAACCTGCTTGATCTTGCCTGTTACGGCTTTGCGGCGCACCGATCCGACGTGAGCGATCAGGAGCTGCTCGCGGGGCTTGAAGAGACCCGCGCGCGGCTGAGCCCGCTGACCGTGCCGTCAGCGGGATTGTCGGCCTGCGCCCAGCACCTGTGGAGCGTGGTGGAGGCGTGGCTCAAGCGTGAGCCGCACGACAGGGACCGCCTGCGGGCCGTGCTGGACCGGTTGACCGCCTTCGGGAGGGCACTGGCGGGCCATGAACTGTCCGGCCGCAAGATGCTCACGGGCCTGCTCGGCATGGTTGAGGAACGGTTTCCCGAACAGGCGAAGGAACTTCGCGCGGACGGGCAGGCGCCATCCCGCATCGTCATTCCGTCCCATCCCGTCAACGGATAAGGCTCCGTCAGCCGGGGTTCTCCAGCACCACCAGATCCTGATGACGGTTCATGCCTCTTGGAATGTACGCGCGCAGGGTGAAGTAGGATGACCATCGGTTCGCGATATAGTCCCGGGTGTGGTAGGTGTTGGTATAGAATTTGGGGAAGACGGCGGTCAAACTTCTGGACGGTTTGGCGTAGAACCCCGAGCCCATGACACGCTCGATCTCTTCGGGCGGGAGCTGTCTCCAACAGTATTCTCCGTGTACGGAGAGCAGGAGGATGGCCCGCCGTTTCGCGAGACGTTTCAATTCGTGCAACCACGCAAATTGATGTGACTCATCCATGTGGGTGAACACGGAGATGGCGTAAATCAGGTCGAACGTGGCGTCCGGATAGGCGAGCGGCGGCATCGGGCCGTTGACCGTGAACTCCGTATCGGCGAAGGCGCTCCGGCACCACGCAATCGCCTCGGCGTTTAAATCGGTGCCGTGAAAGCGGCAGCTCCCCGCGTACTCCCGCAGCCAGGCGAGGGTGCGGCCGCAGCCGCAGCCGAAATCCAGCACGTCGTGAAAGTCACGAAAGGTTCTGCCGAGGCCGTGCAGCGCGGTGTCAAGATCGCGCGCGCACGTCTTCCCGATCGCGAGGAAATCCTGCGGATCGATGGAGCCGACCTGATAGCGGAGCGAGGCGGGCGGAAGCGCGGCGCAGCCCGACCGCGCCATGAACTGTTTGTCGCCGAGGCCCTTGTACCAGCAGTAGAGATCCTCGGCCAGCGGGACCAACGGGTCGGGGATGAGGGATTTCAGCCGCCAGCTCACCATCTCCCGTCAGAGCAGGCGCTTCAAAACCGGTTTTTGAAATAAATGAGCAGGTCGCGCACCGACAGGATGCCGACGATGCGGTTGTTCTCCGTTACAGCCAAGTGACGGATCGCCTTTTCGCTCATCAGCGCGTTGGCATCTTCGGCCGTCTGCCTCACGTCGATCATGATGATCGGCCGGGTCATCACCGATTCGACGGGGAT
>DATJYI010000232.1:0-7860 GCA_035499635.1 Nitrospiria bacterium
GGTCAGCGCGGCGAAGAGTCCAATGATGAACGAGCCGGTGACGTTGATGACGAGCGTGCCAAGGGGAAAGGTCTCTCCGATATGCCGAGAGATG
Source organism: Nitrospiria bacterium (assembly GCA_035499635.1). GTDB lineage: Bacteria > Nitrospirota > Nitrospiria > JACQCE01 > JACQCE01 > JACQCE01. The sequence goes on from DATJYI010000232.1 coordinate 95, forward strand.
ACCCCATTCGCCCAAAAGCGGGCGATCGCCCCCATGCCACCCCCCAGACCCAGCCACATATAAATAAGCATAAAAAAACTCCTCCCGATATAAATTGCCTCGGTAGGAGTTATCGGCCTTGATAACCGATCAGGCTGTTTTCCCGCTCTCGAGCGAGATGGCAAACCCCATTGCCAACCATTTACAGTGTATATGATCTGGCCCGGCTGCGCAAGACCCTATTCCATCCACATGACACCACTCACAGTGTCCCGTCCAGCGCGAGCAGCTCCCCTGTCATGCCGCTCCCCATCGCAACGGGCGATCCGGATCATTCGAACAGTGGACCATGGCCCGCATTGGAGCCTTACCTATTGCGCCTCAAGTGTTTTCCAATGTTCCATTGATCCATGGCTCTGACAAAGGCACACGACGCGGCGCCTTCACCCCGGCGGCCAGTGCATCGTGCGCCCGCCCAGCAGGTGCAGATGCAGATGCGGCACCGTCTGTCCGCCGTCCTCCCCGTTGTTGACGACCAGGCGATAGCCGGATTCCGCCACGCCGGCCCGCTCAGCCATCGCACGCGCCGTCAGCACCAGGTGGCCGAGTAGGGCGCGGTCCGTCTCCGTCAGATCATGCAACCGTTCGATGTGCCGTTTGGGGACGATCAGCCAGTGGACGGGCGCCTGCGGGTTGACGTCGCGAAAGGCGATGCATTGATCGTCCTCATGCATCAGTTCGGTCGGCAGCTCCTTGCGCGCGATCCGGCAGAAAATGCAGGACCGGCTCATCGATCCGCTCGCACTGGCGCACTCGCTCGAGCGGGGGGAGATGCGCCTCTCCTCCGTCGATCATCTGCGGGGGCCCGTACGGAACCAAGCGATCGTCCTCCGATGCCCCCGCGCCCCAAGCCCCCCGTCGCCGTACGCTTTTCACTCATGCCTTTTCTTCTTTCGTTTTATGGCCGCGCGGGGCGGTTGGCCAAACCGGCGGGCCAGCTCATCGTACACCACCTGCGGCGCCAGGTCATGATAGCCGAGCACGACCAGCGTGTGGAACCAGAGATCGGCCGTCTCGGCCACGATCTCCTTCACTCGGCCGTTTTTGGAGGCGATCACCAGTTCGCCGGCTTCCTCGGTGATTTTTTTCAAAATTCGATCCCGCCCGCCGGCGAAAAGCCCGCTGACATAGGAGTGCCGTTTGGGGCGGCGTTTGCGCCCCATGACAACCGCCCACACGCGGTCGAGGAGCGGCCGCCACGGCTCGGCCAGGATGATCGGCGATGCCGCGGACGATGCGCTCCGGTCGGCCGGAGGGGTGATCGGCGTGAAGAAACAGGAATAGCGGCCGGTGTGGCAGGCGCCGTTTTTTTGTTCCACCTGCAGCAGCACCGTATCCCGGTCGCAGTCGAGCGCCGCGGCCGTGACGCGCTGCGTGTGGCCCGACTGGGCCCCTTTGCGCCAGAGCGACCGGCGCGACCGGCTCCAAAAGTAGCTCGAGCCGGTGCGCAACGTCCGGTCCAGTGACTCAGGACTCATGTAGGCGAGCATGAGCACGGCGCCAGTTTTCGCGTCCTGCACGATCGCGGGCAACAGCCCCTGCGCATCAAGCTTCAATTTCGGCCGTCGCGATTTGTTCATCTGGGGACTCATCCGGCCCCCGCCTCCCGCACAGCCACGCCCCGTTCGCCGAGGAAGCGCTTGGCCTGGCCGATGGTGAATGTCCGGTAATGAAAAATGGAGGCGGCGAGCACCGCATCCGCCTCGCCGAGGGCAAAGGCATCAAGCAGGTGTTCCAGTCGTCCGGCGCCGCCCGATGCGATGACGGGAACGGGGACCGCGCGCGCCACTGCGCGCGTCAACTCCAGATCGTACCCGGCCTGCGTCCCGTCGCAGTCGATACTGGTCAGGAGCACTTCGCCGGCGCCGGCCTCGGCGACCCGCCTGGCCCAGTCGACCGCGTCCAGCCCCGTCGCCGTCCGCCCTCCGTGCGTGTAGACCTCCCAGCGGGGCCGTCCCCCTGCGGCTCCGGCCGCCCGTTTGGCGTCGATGGCGATGACGATGCACTGACTGCCGAAGATGCGGGCCGCCTCCTCGACGAGCGCCGGCCGCTCCACCACGGCGGTGTTGATTGAAACCTTGTCCGCGCCGGCCAGAAGCAGCTGCCGGATATCCTCCACGGCCCGCACGCCGCCGCCGACGGTCAGCGGCATGAAAACCTGCTCCGCGGTGCGCCGGACGACGTCGAGTAAAATGGGCCGCTTTTCCACTGAGGCGGTAATATCAAGAAAACAGAGCTCATCGGCGCCCTCAGCATCGTAAACCCTGGCCACTTCGACCGGATCGCCCGCGTCGCGCAAGTCGACGAAACTCACCCCTTTGACGACCCGGCCTTCCTTCACGTCCAGACAGGGAATGATTCGTTTGGCCAGCATGGTTGCAGTCATTTGTATCGGGGGTAGATGCGCTTCGCTCGGCCATGGCTGGTGCCATGACGCCGGCTCAGATTCCGCCTTCGCAGGCAGAGCCTTCGAAGCTTCATTCAGCTCCCCCCGGCCTCCCCATCGCCGTACGTGTACAACATCACTGAGTGACACCCCCTTTTATGCAATCGAGCGCGGCCTTCAAGTCGATCGCGCCGGTGTAGAGCGCCTTGCCGATGATGGCGCCGTTCACGCCGGACACCTGTCGGAGCGCGGCGAGGTCCTCCAGCGTGCTGACGCCGCCTGCGATGATGACCGGCAGCGGCAGGGCCTTCACACGTTCACGAAGCGCAGTCATGTCGACGCCTTGCAGCATCCCATCCCTCCGGATATCAGTCAGAATAAGTTGAGTCACGCCGGCCAATTTGAGCTGCTGCGCCACCTCGGCCACGCGCCGGCCGCTGGAGCGCGTCCAGCCGTCGACGTAGAGCTCGTCGCCCTTGGCGTCGAGACTCACGACGATCCGCCCCGGAAAACGCGAGACCGCCTGTCGAATGACATCGGGCTGCACAATCACCGAGGTGCCCAGCACCACCCTCGCCGCGCCGTATTCCAGATAGCCGGCCATCTGCTCGATCGTGCGAATGCCGCCGCCCACCTGGATCTTGATCGGGACGCGGCTCAGAATCCGTTCGATCACCTCCCGGTTGACCGGCCGTCCGCCGACCGCGCCGTCCAGGTCGACCACATGCAGCCACGCCGCGCCGTCGGCCGCCCAACGGGCGGCAACGGCAACCGGGTCGTCCCCATACACGTCCACGGCGTCCATCCGGCCTTGTTTGAGCCGCACGCACCGGCCCTCCTTGAGGTCAACGGCGGGGAAAATCTCCAGCATGTTTATTGAAGTCAGGGGGAGCGTGCTCAGCTCCCCCTGACAACCCCCATCACCATACGCATTGTCCCCACGGCTCGCGCTTCAATTCGGCGCTCGGCCCGCCCGGCAGGAAAGTACACCGCTCGTCTCATGTGAAGTCGGGGGGGGGGGTGCTCAACTCCCCCTGACAACCCCCATCGCCTTACGCGTTATCGTCATTGCTCGCGCGTCACACCGGCGCTCGGCACTTTGCCACCGTTTTGGAGGGCGGTCCGCCGAGTTTCGTGGTAATTGAAAAACTCAAATTGTTCCTGCTCGTAATAACGCGTGGCCAACATGTCATGCGCTCGACCTTCATTGATCTTTTTTTGTCCCATCCGCATCAGTGTGCACCGGCGGCAGGGTTTTCAACACCTCCGTCACCGCGTAGCTGGACAGTTCCTCCGCGGTCAGCCAGCGCGCGCCACGCTCCCAATAGAGGGGAAACGTCCTCACCTCTTCCGTTAACGAACGCTGAACTTCGTGATAACTGCCCGTCCAGAGCAGCCGGCCGTCGCGGCCGTTGTAGAGCCAGAGATCCAATCCGACGGCCGCGGGTTGACTGACGCTCAGATGGCTGCCCACCCGCTCCCGGAAGAGCGTGATGACGCACCGCAGCACGGCATCCGCGCCGAGCTTGCTAGCCAACGCCTGCACCGCCACCGGCGTCGACGGCGATTCGCCGGTCTCCGCCAGAGCTTGGTCCACCGAAACCCGAGAGACAATATCCAAGTCCGTCTGCTGTTCGAGCGTATCGTACAGTTCCCGGGTGATGACGGCCTCCGCGCCGGGCGCGACTTGACCCACCCCGGCCATTTCCTCTCCGCCCGAACGGGTGATGGGAGTCACGGGCAGCACCGCGATTCGCGCGTGCACGGGCAGCGACGCGTGCGGCGCGAGCTGGCTTTGCAGATAGCCGGGCGAGCAGGCCGATAACGCCGCCAGCCACGCCGCGGCCCACCGCCATCGTCGTCGTGACCGGCTCGCGTTCACCGCGCGACGCCGAACGTCCGCAGCACCGTCAATCCGGCGGCCTGGCTTTTTTCCGGATGAAACTGGCATGCAAACAGATTCTCCTGCTGAATGCTGGAGACGAACTCCAGGCCGTAGGTGGTCGTCGTGGCCGTGAGCGTTTGATCCTCCGGCACAACGTAATAGGAATGGACGAAATAAAAATAGGCCCCATCGGCCATGCCGTTCAACAGCGCAGACGGCTTGACACGCTTGACCTGATTCCACCCCATGTGGGGAATCTTCAATCCCTGCCCCCCGTCAGGAAAACGCACCACGCGTCCTTTCAGCACCGCCAGACCCGGGTGCGGTCCGAATTCCTCCCCCTCGGTGAAGAGCAGTTGCAGCCCCAAACAGATGCCCAAAAACGGCTTGCCGCTCCGGATGGCCCTGTGGATCGGCTCAATCAGACCGAACCGGTCCAGATTGCGCATGCAGTCAGGAAAGGCACCGACGCCCGGCAGGACGACGTGCGAGGCGTCGGCAATGGCCGTCGCGGACCGCGTCACGACCGCCGGATGCCCCACATGCTCGAACGCCTTGTGGATGCTGCGCAGGTTGCCCATCCCGTAATCGATAATCGCGATCATTTTGAGTCAGGGGGAGCGTGCTCAGCTCCCCCTGACAACCCCCATCGCCATACGTTTGCGCGCACGGCTCGCGCGTCAATTCGGCGCTCGGCCTGCCCGGCAGGAACGTACACCGCTCGTCTCATGTGAGGTCCGGGGGAGTCTGCTCAACTCCCCCTGACAACCCCCATCGCCGTGCGTAATTCACTCATGGCTCGCATTCTACATCGATGCTCGGCCCCTGGCCATCGTCATTTCCGGTTCGCCGGGCTGTGTCTTCATTCTTTGCGCCTCGCACCATACGCTCGTTAACCCAACACGCCCTTCGTTGACGCCACGGCCCGCCCCTGCCGGCGCACCGCCTGGGCCAATGCCCGACCAAACGCCTTGAAAATCGCCTCCAGCAAATGATGCGGATCGCGCCCGTAGGGCGTGGTGATGTGCAGCGTCAATCCGCCGGTTGTGGTCAACGACCGGAAGAAGTGTTCGATCAGCTCAACGTCAAACTTCAAAATCTTCCGCCGCTTGGGCAGGGTGACCTGGTAAACGAGGTAGGGGCGACCGCTCACATCGAGGGTCACCATCGCCAGGGCGTCATCCATCGGCACGGCGGCCCAGCCAAAGCGCGCAATCCCCCGTTTATCACCCAGACAACGCGCGATCGTCTCCCCCAGCACCAATCCAATATCCTCGACCAGATGGTGATAATCGATCTCGGTGTCGCCATGGGCCGTCAACTGCAAGTCCAACCCGCCATGTTTGGCGAACGCGGACAGCATGTGATCCAGGAACGGCAGAGTCGTCTTGATGCGGCTGCGCCCGCCGCCCTCGATCGTCAGGACGGACGAAATCCGCGTCTCCTTGGTGACGCGGGTCACCCGCCCCGATCGTCGAGCGATTTTAGCCACGGAGTCGGATCTCCACCGCCCGCGCGTGCGCATCCAACCCTTCCACGCCGGCAATGCGCAGCACATGCTCGTGCGCCCGGATCAATTCTTCCTGCGAATAGCCCACCAGGCTCGAACGCTTCACGAAATCGTCCACCGACAGGGGCGAAAAGAACCGCGCCGTGCCGCCGGTCGGCAGCACGTGGTTGGGCCCGGCGATGTAATCGCCCACCGCTTCGGGGGTGAAATGGCCCAGAAAGACGGCGCCCGCGTGGTTCAGGCGCGGCACCAGCTCGAACGGTTTTTTAATCGCCAGACCGACGTGCTCGGCGGCCACCGCGTTGGCCACCACCGCGGCCTCTTCCAGATCCTTGACCAGAATGGTGAACCCGTGCCGTTTGATCGCGGACGCGGCGATCGCGCGCCGGCTGAGCCCCTTGAGTTGGCGCGTCAACTCCCGGTTGACCTTGCGGATCAATTCGCGCATCGGCGTGACCAGAAACACCCACGATTCCTGGTCGTGCTCGGCCTGTGCCAGCAGATCGGCGGCCACGTAGGCCGGATTGGCCGTTTGATCGGCGATGATCAGCACCTCGCTCGGCCCGGCCACCATGTCGATGTCAACTTCCCCGTAGCTCAGCCGCTTGGCTGCGGCCACGTACCTGTTGCCGGGACCGACCACCTTGTCGACGCGCGGAATCGTCTTGGTGCCGTAGACCATCGCGGCAACCGCCTGCACGCCTCCGACCCGGTAGATTTCACGAACCCCGGCCAGATCGGCCGCCACAAGCAGATAGGGATTCACGACGCCGTCTTTGGTCGGCGTGCACATGACGACCTGTCGGACGCCGGCGATTTTGGCCGGCAGAGCGTTCATCAACACGGTAGACGGGTAGACCGCGGTGCCGCCCGGCACATAGATGCCCACACGGTCCAGCGGACGCACCTGCTGCCCCAGCGTGATCCCGCCATTGGTGAACGACCAGGAACTGGCGTGCTGCTTCTGGTGATAGGTTGTGATCCGCTCCGCGGCATAACGGAGGCTCTCCACCACCGCCGCATCCGCCTGCCGGTAGGCCTCTTCCAGCTCCTTCTCGGTCACCCGGAGATTGCGGGGCGTCAAATGGACACGGTCGAATTTCTTCGTATAACGGATGAGTGCCGAGTCGCCTTCGCGCCGCACCGCGTCCAGAATGGACCGCACCGCCCCCTCGATTCCCTTATCGACGAGGATCAGCCGGCGCGACAACGCCTCCAATCGCCCGGCAAACCCGCGTTGCGTTGACCGCAGCAGCTTCATTGTCGTCCCCTGTCGGAACCCTGTCCTGCGAGCCCGTGCGCCCATCCATGCGGCTGTGTCATCTGCGCTCCTTTACCCCGAACGAATGTGAGGGGTCATGTCCGATTTTCCGCACCATTTACACCGAGCAACTGTGAGGCGTGATGTCCGATTTTCAGTACCATTCTCTCACCGAACGACCATGCGGTGTACTGTCCGATTCTGAGTGCCATTGACGCCGATCATCTGTGAAGTGTGGTGCCGTGTCTTCAAATCCATGCCCGTCCTCATCCACCGACCTGTTCCGTCAATTGCCGGATGATGCTCCGCACCTGATGATGCTTGGTTTTCATGCTTGCCCGATTCACGATCACGCGGGCCGTTGATCGCACCAGCTCCTCCACCTCCACGAGGTGATGGGCCCGCAGCGTGGCGCCGGTGTCAACGATGTCGACGATCTGATCGGCCAGCCCCACCAGCGGCGCCAGCTCGATCGTGCCCGACAGCTTGATGATCTCGACCGGCAGCCCCTTGCGAAGAAAAAAGCGCTCGGTAATATTCGGATATTTCGTCGCCACCCGCCTCATCGTCCAATGCGCGGGGCGCGCTCGGGCGGCGCCGGGCTCCGCCAGGACGATGCGGCAGAGGCCGTAGCCGAGATCGAGCGGTTCGTAGACCGACGGCCGCTGCTCGAGCAGGCGGTCCT
>DATJYI010000233.1:0-13322 GCA_035499635.1 Nitrospiria bacterium
AGCTGGCGGAGGGGGTGGAGATGGTCATGCCGGGGGACAACGTGCGGTTCGAAGTGGCGCTGATCACCCCGATCGCGATGGAGGAGGGGCTGCGCTTTGCCATCCGCGAAGGCGGCCACACCGTCGGCGCCGGCGTCATCAGCAAAATCCTGGAGTAACCGATGCGCGAGATCATCTCACTGGCGTGCCAGGCCTGTCATCGGCGGAACTACTCGACCCGCAAGAATCGCCGGACCACACCAGACCGGTTGGAGCGGAAAAAATATTGCCAATGGTGCCGAAAGCACACGGCGCACAAAGAGGAAAAGTGAGGCGCATTAGCGTGCATAACTTGCGGACTGTTCAAAATGCTCCATCTGCAAGGCCGCAGGCCCCGACGGAACCGGAGCGTACTGGAATGGTACGCGAGGATTTCGGAGGGACCGGGCTTGTACCGAGCATCGGACGTGCCTCTCATCTCCGATTCGAGGTAAACGCCGCAGGTGGACTTTTTCGACAATTCGCCTACAGGCCAGTAGCTCCAACGGCTAGAGCAGCGGTCTCCAAAACCGCGGGTTGGGGGTTCGAATCCCTCCTGGCCTGCCAGAGACATTGTGCATGGCGGTCGTTGGGCGCCGAACGTGTGGAGAAACCTTCGACGCCGCGCCGGCCATCTGTGCATCGAGAGGCTGGCGGGGATGACACCCGCCTCGTCGGCGACGGTGTACTCGGTTCATTGTGGAGTCTGAGGACGGTGCCGGGATGAATCTGTTCGGACGGATACGGGAATTTCTTCAGGAGGTGCAGACGGAGATGCATCGCACGGTGTTCCCGAGCCGAAGCGAAACGATGGGCGCCACCATGGTCGTCGTCACCTTCGTCATCGTGCTGTCCGTCTATCTGGCGGTGACCGATTTGGTGCTCTCCAGGTTCGTGGCGAAGTTTATCAGTGGTTGAGGGTGACATGGCGAAGCGATGGTACGTCGTACATACCTACTCGGGGTATGAGAATCGGGTGAAGGCGAGCGTGGAGGAACGGGCCAAACAGCTGGGCGTCATCGAACGGTTCGGGCAGGTGTTGGTGCCGACCGAAGATGTGATCGAAATCCGCGAGGGGAAAAAGCGCGTCTCGACCAAAAAATTCTTCCCCGGCTATGTGCTGGTGGAGATGGATCTGGATGACGTGACCGCACAACTGATCAAGGAGACCCCGAAGGTGACGGGGTTTATCGGCGGCGCGGCGCACCCCTTACCGTTGAGCGACGAAGAGGTGTCCACCCTGCTTCAGCAGATCGGAAGCGGATCGGCACAGCCGAGGAGTAAAATGCACTTCGCCAAGGGCGACGATGTCAGAATTATTGACGGTCCGTTCCTCGGCTTTAACGGCGTGGTGGATGAGGTCGACCCCGATCACAATAAGGTCAAGGTGCTGGTAAGCATTTTCGGGCGGTCGACTCCGGTCGAATTGCACTTTTTGCAGGTGGAGCGATTGTAGGGGGCGCAGATGGCCAAAGAGATCACGGCAATTGTCAAACTGCAAATTCCGGCCGGCAAGGCCAATCCGGCACCACCGGTTGGTCCCGCGTTGGGCCAGCACGGCGTCAACATCATGGAATTTTGCAAGGCCTTCAATGCCAAGACACAGGGGCAGGACGACATGAATGTCCCGGTCGTCATTTCCATTTATAACGACCGGTCATTCACGTTCGAGATGAAGAAGCCGCCGGCAGCCGATCTGCTCAAGAAGGCCGCGGGGCTCATCAAGGGGTCGGCCGTACCCCACAAGGACAAGGTGGGAACGGTGACCCGCAAGCAGTTGGAGGAGATCGCCAGGCTGAAAATGCCCGATTTGAACGCGGTGGACGTGGAAGGCGCAATGCACATTATCGAAGGCACGGCGCGCAGCATGGGCATTCAGATTGTCTGAAGCGGTGTGATCACGGCCGGCGTCGTTTCCGCGTTCGATTGCGGGGCGGGACGCCGGCAGGCAGCGAGGAGACGGTGGGCAAAAAATACGAAGCGGCCAAAAAACGGGTTGAAGCCCGGTTGTATTCCCTGCAGGCGGCGACCGATCTTGTCAAACAACTGGCGTTTGCGAAGTTCGACGAGACCGTGGAATTGACGGCCCGATTAAACGTGGACCCGAAGCAGTCGGACCAGATGGTGAGGGGGGCGGTCGTGCTGCCGCACGGGTCCGGACAATCCGTGCGGGTGCTGGTGTTTGCCAAGGGTGAGAAGGAGAAGGAGGCGCGGCAGGCGGGAGCCGATTACGTCGGGGCAGAGAATTATGCTGAAAAAATCAACGGCGGGTGGCTTGATTTCGAGCAGGTGATTGCGACGCCCGACCTCATGGGAATGGTCGGCAAACTGGGAAAGATACTCGGCCCGAGGGGATTGATGCCCAACCCCAAAACGGGCACGGTGACGTTCGACGTGGGGCGCGCAGTCCAGGAAGTCAAGCGGGGTCGCGTGGAATACAAAGTCGACAAGGCTGGCATTGTGCATGTGGTGATCGGCAAAGTGTCCTTTACGCCCACCCAGTTGTATGAAAATGCGCTGGCCATTGTGTCGTCTGTCTGGCGGGCCAAGCCGTCGTCGGCGAAAGGGGTCTATATCGGCAGCCTCACTGTGTCGTCAACCATGGGGCCCGGCGTGCCGGTGGACGCGTCAAGTTTGATGAAAACGTTGTGACGAGGGAGAGGTTAGCAGACATCCATGAAGACGCGAGCGGAAAAAGAATCAATGTGCCAGGAGTTGCATGAGAAATTCAGTCGGGCCACGGTGGCCATCCTGACCCGCTTCGACGGGATGACCGACGAGGAGATCAAGAAACTGCGCCGCGAGCTGCGCAGCGTGGGCGGGGAGTTTCGCGTGGTCAAAAACACCGTCGCGCGGAGGGCCGCGGAGGGCACATCGATTGCCGCGGCGGTGGCCGCGTTCGAAGGGCCGGTGGGACTGACGCTCGGCTACAAGGATCCCGTCGTTCCGACCAAGGTGTTGAGGACCTTCACGGCGAAGAACGAAAAACTGCGCATCAGGATCGGCGTGGTGGAGGGGCGCGCCTGCGATCCGGAGCAAGTGGCGGCCATCGCCTCGCTGCCATCGCGGGAGATCCTCTTGGGTCAGCTCGTCAACAGATTGAATGCCCCAGTTGCGCAGTTGGCGCAGGTGCTACAGGCGCTTCCCGCTTCGTTGGCCAGGGCCGTGTCGGCCGTTTCGACCTCCCGGACATCGGGCGGGCACACATCCACGTAACCCATTGCGCCCATGGAACGGGCGCCGTTGAAAGGAGAACAAGCAGACATGTCATCAGCGACGTTAAGCAATGAAGATATTGTCAAGGCAGTGGAACAGATGCCAGTGTTGCAATTAGCTGAATTGGTCAAGTTGATCGAGACGCGCTTCGGCGTCACAGCCGCGGCGCCGGTCGCCGTGGCCGTACCCACGGCTGCCGGGGGTGGCGGAACGGCCGCGGCCGAGGAGAAAACCAGTTTCGATGTCATCTTGGCCAACAGCGGGGACAAGAAGATCCAGGTTATCAAAGTGGTCCGAGAGCTGACCAATCTAGGATTGAAAGAGGCCAAGGATGTGGTGGAGGGCGCGCCCAAGCCGTTGAAGTCCGGGGTTTCGAAGGAAGATGCGGATTCCATGAAGAAAAAACTGGAAGAAGTCGGCGCCAAGGTTGAGATCAAGTAAGCGGCCCTCAATCGATCGCCTGAGCCAAGAGGAGTGGGCATGACTTCAACAGGGACGACCGGTACGACAACTCGGCAGCGGAAGGATTTCTCCAAACTTTCGGCGAAATTTGGGGTCCCGAACCTGATTGAGATCCAGTGGAATTCCTATGAGCGGTTTTTGCAGCGGGATGTGCCACCGGAGCAGCGCGAGGACGTGGGGTTGCAGGCCGCGTTCACCAGCGTGTTTCCACTGTCGGATTACAATGACACCGCGGTGGTCGAATTTCTGGATTACACGATCGGTGACCCCAAGTACGACATCCAGGAGTGTCTTGAACGCGGGATGACCTATGCCGCCCCGCTGAAGATTCGTGTCCGCCTGATTCTCTGGGAGAAGGAAGAGCGAAGCGGCAGCAAGCGGGTCAGGGATGCCCGCGAGCAGGAGGTGTATATCGGCGAAATCCCGCTGATGACCCGTCACGGCACGTTCATTGTCAACGGGACCGAGCGGGTGGTGGTCAGCCAACTGCAGCGGTCAGCCGGCGTGATCTTCACGCACGACAAGGGCAAGACCCATGCGAGCGGCAAGGTGCTGTTCTCGGCCCGCATCATCCCGTATCGTGGGTCGTGGCTGGATTTCGAATTCGATTCGAAGGACCTGCTGTACGTCCGCATCGACCGGCGGCGCAAAATCCCGGCCACGGTGTTGCTGAAAGCGTTCGGATTCACGAACGAGCAGCTGTTGAAGGAGTTTCACCCGGCGGAGGAAATCCGACACAAGAACGACCAGTTCTTCCGGCGGCTGAACCCTGACATTCACGTGGGGTTGAAGGTCGGCACGGAACTGCTGGACAAATCGGCCCGGGCGGTCGTCGGGCGCGAAGGGCAGCGCCTAAACAAGGGGTTGCTGGAGCGGTTCAAGGCGGCAGGCATCAAGGAGCTGCCTCTTTCGCCCGCCGAGCTGGTCGGCAGGATCACGTTGCAGGATATTGTCGATCCCAGAACGGGCGAAATTCTCGTCGAGCACAACACGGAGCTGACGAACGAGCATGTGGCGAAAATCACCGCGTCTCATGTGTCATCATTCTCCCTGCTGTACGCCGATCCCGCGCAGTACCCGCCCGTGATCCGTGACACCTTGGCCACGGAAAAGGTGGGGACGGCCGACGAGGCGATGATCGAGATCTACCGGCGGCTGCGCCCGGGCGAGACGCCATCCGCCGAATCGGCCCGCCTGTTGTTTGAAAGCCTGTTTTTGCAAGCCAAGCGCTACGACCTGTCGCCGGTCGGACGGTTGAAGCTGAACAAGAAGCTCGGGGTTGATCTGCCCCTCGATCACCGGACGCTGACCGGCAAAGACGTGGCGGCGGTGGTCAAATATCTGGTCGAGCTCCGAAGCGGTCGCGGGGACGTGGACGACATCGACCACCTGGGCAACCGGCGCGTCCGGTCCGTGGGGGAACTGCTGGAGAATCAGCTTCGGATCGGCCTGGTCCGGATGGAGCGGACGATCAAGGAGCGGATGAACCTGCTCGATATCGATACGGTCCTGCCGCACGATCTGATCAACGCGAAGCCCGTCATGGCGTCGATCAAAGAGTTTTTCGGCGGCAGCCAGTTGTCCCAGTTTATGGACCAGACCAATCCGCTGGCCGAGATCACCCACAAGCGTCGGCTGTCCGCCCTTGGACCGGGAGGATTGACCAGGGAGCGTGCAGGGTTCGAGGTTCGCGACGTCCATCCGTCCCACTACGGCCGTATCTGCCCGATCGAGACGCCGGAGGGACCGAATATCGGGTTGATCACATCGCTGGCGACCTATGCGAGGGTGAACGAGTTCGGCTTTATCGAATCGCCCTATCGCAAGGTCAAGGGCGGACGGGTGCTCGATGAGGTGGAGTACATCTCCGCCATCGACGGGGACAAGTACATCATTGCGCAGGCCAACACCAAGCTGGACAGTCGGGGCCGGATTGAAGCGGAGATGGTCTCCGCCCGCCACGCAGGAGACTTTGTCATGGTCCCCGCGGAGCGGATCGAGTATATGGATGTGTCGCCGAAGCAGATCGTGAGCGTGGCGACGGCCCTGATTCCGTTCCTCGAGCATGACGACGCGAACCGGGCGCTCATGGGCTCCAACATGCAGCGGCAGGCCGTGCCCTTGATCGAAACCGAAGCCCCGCTGGTCGGCACCGGCATGGAGCACGTGGTGGCACGGGACTCCGGCTACATCACGTTGGCCCGACGGGCCGGCGTGGTCGAAAGTGTCGACGCCAACCGGATCGTGGTGCGCGTGGATGAGGAAGCGGGGAAGAAGGCGGCGCCATCCGATGGCCGTCGGCGCGCATCTGATAGTCTGGTCGATATCTATCCCCTCATCAAGTTCCAACGGTCGAACCAGAGCACGATGATCAATCAAAAGCCGGTGATCGATGTGGGCGACCGCGTGGCGCTCGGGGATGTGCTGGCGGATGGTCCGGCGATCGATCACGGCGAACTCGCCCTGGGCCGGAACGTGCTGGTGGCCTTCATGCCGTGGGGCGGGTACAACTTCGAAGACGCCATCTTGATCAGCGAATCGCTGGTACGCGAAGACCGGTTTACCTCGATCCACATCGAGGAGTTTGAACTGGAGGCGCGTGACACCAAGCTCGGCAAGGAAGAAATCACGAGGGACATTCCGAACGTCAGCGAGGAAGCGCTGCGCAATCTCGATGAAAGCGGTATTGTCCGGATCGGCGCAGAGGTCAAGCCCGGCGACATCCTGGTTGGCAAGGTGACGCCAAAGGGCGAGACGCAGTTGACGCCGGAGGAAAAACTGCTGCGCGCGATCTTCGGCGAAAAAGCCGGGGACGTCAAGGACGCCTCGCTGACCGTGCCCCCGGGTATTGAGGGGGTGGTTGTTGGGGTGAAAATCTTTTCCCGGAAGGGATCCGACAAGGAAGAGCCGGTGCTGACCGTCGAAAACGACGACCTGTCCCGTCTGCACCACACGCACCAGGACGAATTGCGGATCATTGAAGAGGAGAAGTGGCGCAAGACACGGAAACTGCTGTTGGGCAAGGTGGTCGCCAAGGATGTGGTCGATCCGGAGACCGGCGAGGTCCTGCTGAAGCGAAAGCACCGGGTAGTCAAGGAGGTGCTGGACCGGCTCTCTGATGAGCAGCTCAAGCACATGGTGCTGAGTGACGTCGACGAGCAGGAACTTCTGGAGGAGCTCGATCGCGACGCGAAGGAGCAGATGGAGCTCCTCCAGACGATGTACGACGAGAAGATCGGTCGCCTGAAGCGTGGTGATGAGCTGCCCCCGGGCGTCTTGAAGCTGGTCAAGGTCTACATCGCCATGAAGCGGAAGCTGCAGGTCGGGGACAAGATGGCCGGGCGGCACGGGAACAAAGGCGTCGTGGCCCGCGTGCTACCGGTTGAAGATATGCCTTACCTGCCGGATGGCACACCGGTGGAGGTGGTCCTCAATCCGCTGGGCGTGCCCTCCCGAATGAACGTCGGGCAGATTTTCGAAACCCAGCTGGGCTGGGCCGCGAGGATGCTGGGCATTCACGTGTCGAGCCCTGTCTTCGACGGCACGGCCGAGACGGAGATCAAGGCGTTGCTGCGTCAGGCCGGCCTACCCGAAAGCGGCCAGATCGCGCTCTTCGACGGCAAGACCGGCGAGTCATTTAAACGGCCGGTCACGGTTGGCTACATGTACATGCTCAAACTGCACCATCTGGTCGATGACAAGATCCACGCCAGATCGATTGGTCCCTATTCGCTGGTGACGCAGCAGCCGTTGGGCGGCAAGGCGCAATTCGGCGGACAGCGGCTCGGCGAAATGGAGGTCTGGGCGCTGCAGGCGTACGGAGCGGCCCACACGCTGCAGGAGTTCCTGACGGTGAAATCGGATGATGTCCCCGGCCGGTCTCGCATCTATGAAGCGATCGTCAAAGGGGAGAATTTCCTTGAGCCTGGGCTGCCCGAATCGTTCAACGTCCTGATCAAGGAACTGCAGAGTCTGGGGCTGGACGTCGATTTGATCAGACCGAAGGAATGACAGGAGGATTGATGGTGGAGACCCCCTACAGCTCCTATGACAAGTCCAAGGACGCGATTTCGTTTGACGCCATTCGCATCAAGATCGCGTCGCCGGAGAAGATCCGTTCGTGGTCCTACGGCGAGGTGAAAAAACCGGAAACGATCAATTACCGATCGTTGAAGCCGGAGCGTGATGGACTGTTCTGCGCCAAGATCTTCGGCCCGACGAAGGACTGGGAGTGCAATTGCGGCAAATACAAACGGATGAAGCACCGCGGCATCGTGTGCGACAAATGCGGCGTCGAAGTGATCCAGTCGAAGGTGCGTCGTGAGCGGATGGGACATATCGAACTGGCCTCCCCCGTCGCCCACATCTGGTTCCTGAAGGCGGTGCCCAGCCGGATCGGCGTGCTCCTGGACATGACGCTCAAGCAGCTGGAGCGGATTCTGTATTTTGAATCGTATGTTGTGACCGATCACGGTGACACGCCGTTGAAGGATCGCGAGATGCTCACGGAGGAGCAGTACCGGAAAGCCTCGCAGGAATACGGCGGCCGGTTCAAGGCGGAAATGGGGGCTGAAGCGATCCGGGAGTTGCTCCGGCAGCTCGATCTGGAGACTCAGTACAAGGACCTGCAGCGGAAAATCGAACAGGCGACATCGCTGGCCGTCAAGAAGAAGCAGATCAAGCGATTGAAGGTGGTCGAAGCATTCCGCAAATCCGGGAACAAGCCGGAATGGATGATCATGGATGTCATTCCCGTCCTGCCGCCGGAATTGCGCCCATTGGTGCCGTTGGATGGCGGCCGTTTTGCAACGTCGGATTTGAACGACCTGTACCGCCGTGTGATCAACCGGAACAACCGGCTCAAGCGGTTATTGGAACTGCGGGCGCCCGCGGTAATCATCCGCAACGAGAAGCGCATGCTGCAGGAGGCGGTCGACGCCCTGTTCGACAACGGACGGAGGGGACGGGCCATCCGCGGTGCGAATCGACGTCCGCTCAAGTCCCTGAGCGACATGCTGCGCGGCAAGCAGGGAAGATTCAGACAGAACCTGCTGGGCAAACGGGTCGACTATTCCGGCCGGTCGGTGATCGTGATCGGTCCGGAATTGAAACTGCACCAGTGCGGGTTGCCCAAGAAAATGGCCCTGGAGTTGTTCAAGCCGATCATCTTCCACAAGCTGGAAGCGCGCGGTTACGTGACGACGATCAAAAGCGCCAAGAAAATGGTGGAGAAGGAGCGCCCCGAGGTGTGGGATGTGCTGGAAGAGGTGATCAAGGAGCATCCCGTGCTGCTGAACCGGGCGCCCACGCTGCACCGGTTGGGCATCCAGGCGTTTGATCCGGTGCTGGTCGAGGGCAAGGCGATCAGGTTGCATCCGTTGGTCTGCGCGGCCTTCAACGCCGATTTCGACGGCGACCAGATGGCCGTGCACGTTCCGCTTTCCATCGAGGCGCAGGTCGAGGCGCGCGTGTTGATGCTGGCGGTGCAGAACATCCTGTCACCCGCCAACGGCCGCCCCATCATGGTGCCGTCGCAAGACATGGTGCTGGGCTGCTACTGGCTGACCAAGGAACGGACGGGCGCCAGGGGGGATGGTGGCGTTTTTTCCAGTTCCGATGAAGTTCGGATCGCCTACGACGCCCAAATGGTGGACGAGCACGCCCGGATCACCATGCGCATGAACGGGGGCCTGGTGCCGACGACCGTGGGCCGTGTGCTGTTGAGCGAAGTGCTGCCGCCCCAACTGCCGTTTCAGCTGGTCAACCGGGAGATGACCAAAAAGGAATTGATGAAGTTGATCGATACCTGCTATCGAGAAACGGGTCACCGGGAGACCGTGCTGCTGCTGGACAGGATCAAGGACATCGGGTTCGCCTATGCGTCGCGTGCGGGGTTGTCAATCTGCCTCGATGACATGAAAATTCCGGCCCGCAAGGAGCAGCTCATCGAGCAGGCGAGGCGGACCGTGCTTGAAATTGAGCGGCAGTACGCCGACGGCTTGATCACAAACGGCGAACGGTACAACAAGGTGGTCGATACGTGGGCTCACGTGACCGAGTTGGTCGCCAGCGAAATGATGCGGGAACTGTCCGAAGAGGAAGTTGGCATCAAGACCGGCAAGGCGAGGGGCGGCGATTTCAATTCCATCTACATGATGGCAGATTCCGGGGCACGGGGCAGCAGCCAACAGGTCCGGCAGCTGGGCGGGATGCGCGGACTCATGGCTAAGCCCTCCGGAGAAATCATCGAGACGCCCATCACGGCAAATTTCCGAGAAGGGCTGACCGTGCTGCAATACTTCATTTCGACGCACGGCGCCCGGAAGGGTCTGGCCGATACCGCACTCAAAACGGCTAATTCCGGCTATTTGACTCGCCGGCTGGTGGACGTGGCCCAGGATGTCATCATCTCCGAGCATGATTGCCAGGCGATGGACGGGATTTACGTCACGGCGCTGGTGGAGGGCGGCGAGATCATCGAGCCGCTGGAAGAGCGTATCTTGGGCCGGGTCGCATGTGAGGATGTGAAGGATCCTGTGACCGCCGAGAGCATCTGCTCGCGGAACGATGAAATCAACGAAGCGCGTGCCAAGGCGATCGTCGAGGCCGGAATCGATCGGGTGAAGATCCGTTCCGTGCTGACCTGTCAATCCCGCCGTGGCATCTGCATGCTCTGCTACGGGCGGGATCTGGCCCGCGGCCGGCTGGTGGAACGAGGCGAAGCGGTCGGCATCATCGCGGCGCAATCGATCGGCGAGCCGGGCACACAGTTGACGATGCGGACGTTCCATATCGGCGGCACGGCCAGCAAAGTGGTCGAGCAGACGGTGTTGGAGGCCAAACACGACGGCGTGGTCAAATATCTCAGTTACGACGCGAAGAAGAACACTGATGTGATCGCGGCCTCGATCGCCGTGCGCAACAAAGAGGGTGACATGGTGGTCATGTCCAGAAACGCCAAGATCGCCATCTATGACGAAACCGGCCGGGAGCGTGAAAAATACTCGGTGGTCTACGGGGCCCGCGTCAAGGTTAAGCACGGGGAGCACGTGGAGGTCGGACAGAAACTGGTCGAATGGGACCCCTATTCGTTGCTCATTCTGACTGAGGCGGGCGGCAAGGTCGCGTTCGGCGACATTATCGAAGGCATGACCATTCGCGAAGAAGTGGACGAGGTGACCGGCTTGTCCCGGACCGTGGTGATCGATCATCCGGGCGCCAATCTCCGGCCGCGGCTCTCCATCAAGGACGATGCCAAGACGGTGGCCCGGTATCTGCTCCCGGTTGGTGCGCACATCCTGGTCGAACGGGGGCATGAGGTGCAGCCTGGCGACGTGCTGGCCAAGATCCCTCGGGAAACCACCAAAACGAAGGACATTACGGGCGGACTGCCGCGGGTGGCCGAGCTGTTTGAAGCCAGAAAACCTAAGGAGCAGGCGGTCATCAGCGAGATCGACGGCTTCGTTGAGTTCGGCGGGTTCGTGAAGGGGATGCGCAAAGTCATCGTTCGGAGCGAAGTGAAGGACGAGTCCGGACAGCCGATCATGAAGGAGTACAGCATTCCGAAGGGCAAGCACGTCAATGTGCACGAGGGGGACTGGGTGAACGCCGGAGAACCGTTGATGGACGGTTCGGCCAACCCGCACGACATCCTGGCCGTACTGGGAGCGAAGGAACTCCAGAAATACCTGGTGGACGAGGTGCAGGAGGTCTACAGGCTACAGGGTGTGTCGATCAACGACAAGCACATCGAAGTCATCGTCCGACAGATGCTCAGGAAGATTCGGATTGAAGACGCCGGGGACACGGACTTTCTAGTCGGCAACCTGGTCGACCGGCTGGTGTTCAGCGAAGTCAACGAACAGGTGACCGGCGGGGGAGGCAAGCCAGCCCGAGGCACACCGGTCCTGCTGGGCATCACCAAGGCGGCCTTGAGTACGGATAGCTTCATCGCGGCCGCCTCGTTCCAGGAAACGACGCGAGTGCTGACGGAAGCCGCCATCACCGGCCGTTTGGACAGCCTGAGCGGGTTGAAGGAGAACGTTATTGTTGGCCGGTTGATTCCCGCCGGCACCGGGCTCGCCGAGTACCGGGACACGTTCGTGGTCCCGCCGGCGTCGGCCATCGAGGAGGAGACGATGGCGCTGACCGAGACGGAAGCCGGTGGCGCCGAGGTCGGGACGGCGCTCTCAATTGGCGAGGGGGCAAGCGAGTGAACAAATTATCCTTGACAATGAAGCGAATTCTCCTTATAGTATGTGAGTTTTGCCCCATGGCGGGTGAATTGAAATAGAGTGACGGACGCACAATGCCGACCATCAACCAACTGATCCGTTTTGGCCGCGAAAAAGTGCGCGGCAAGACGAAAAGTCCCGCGCTGCGCGGCGCACCACAGCGCCGAGGCGTCTGCGTGCGCGTCTACACCACGACGCCCAAGAAACCTAACTCTGCGTTGCGAAAGGTCGCGCGGGTGCGGTTGACGAACGGCATTGAAGTGACCGCATATATTCCCGGAGTCGGACATAATTTGCAGGAGCATTCCATCGTCCTCGTGCGCGGAGGACGTGTCAAGGATTTGCCCGGCGTGCGCTATCACATCATCCGCGGCGCGTTGGATGCCGTCGGAGTGCAGAACCGCCGGCAGGGTCGATCCAAGTACGGCGCCAAGCAACCCAAAGTCACAGCCTGAGTCGTCCATGCCCCGTCGTCGAATCATTCTGAAGCGAAGAACCTCCATCGATGCGCGTTATCAGGACCCGCTCGTCGGTCAGATGATCAACACGTTGATGCGCAAAGGCAAGAAGAGCGCCGCGGAGCGGATCTGCTATCAGGCGCTGGCGATGGCGAGCGAGAAGAGCGGCGTCGAGCCGCTGCGCCTGTTTAAGACCGCGGTCGAGAACGTCAAGCCGGTTGTGGAAACCAAGTCGCGCCGGGTCGGCGGCGCTTCCTACCAGGTGCCGGTCGAGGTACGCCAGACGCGCCGCACTTCGCTGGCGTTGCGCTGGCTGGTGAAATTCGCCTACGCGAGGAGCGGCAGGTCGATGGAAGAAAAACTCGCGGCCGAACTGCTCGATGCGACCAATCGAACCGGCGGTGCGATGAAAAAACGGGAAGAAACCCATCGGATGGCCGAGGCCAACAAGGCCTTTGCCCACTATCGCTGGTAACGGATCGCCAGTATGGCACGACTCTACCCTCTTGAACGGACCCGGAACATCGGAATCATGGCGCATATCGATGCCGGTAAAACGACCACCACGGAGCGTATTCTGTTTTACACCGGCACCACGCATCGGATCGGTGAGGTGGATGAGGGCAACACGGTCATGGACTGGATGGAGCAGGAGCGGGAGCGGGGGATCACCATCACGGCTGCTGCGACCACCTGTTTCTGGAAGGACCACCGGATCAACATCATCGACACGCCGGGCCACGTCGATTTCACGATCGAGGTGGAGCGGTCCTTGCGGGTGCTGGACGGGGCGGTTGCGGTGTTCGACTCGGTGCAGGGGGTTGAACCGCAATCGGAGACCGTGTGGCGGCAGGCCGACAAATATCACGTGCCTCGGATTGCGTTCATGAACAAGATGGACCGCGCCGGCGCGGACTTCTTCCGCGTGTTCAAG
>DATJYI010000234.1:0-3902 GCA_035499635.1 Nitrospiria bacterium
ACCGTTTTAATTCCAAACGGCTTGAGCAACACTTTTGTCGAATACGTCAGGATATTATTGGCGAGGGCGGTCAATCTGGCCACCAAGCCAATAGGGGCGGCGATCAGGGGTACGATCTTTTCAGGATAGCGCAAGGCAAGGGATTTAGGAACCAATTCACCGATGACCAGGGTCAGGTACGCCACGACGATGACCATGCACCCCACAGCCAGCGCTTCGCTGGTCGTTTGGATCATGGGAGAGGGAATTAACTCCACCAGGGGTTGAATCCAGCTGACGGCGATCAAACCGCCGATGGCGCCGGAGAGCAGCCCGGTCAGCGTCACACCCACTTGAACGGTGGCCAGGAATCGTTCAGGATCGCTTTGCAGCTGCTGGACTCGACGTGCCCATCGCCGCCCTTGTTCGGCTTGTTGTTTAACGTAGCTTTTTCGGATGGCAATCAGGGCGATTTCGGAAGCTGCGAAAAAACCGTTTACGAGGACAAGACAAACGATAGCAGCCGCTTCACCCCATAGTGGCGTCATGCGGTGATCACCTCGGGAATAAGCCTAGCAGATCAATCCCTCTAATACAAGACCGTAAACAACCTGCCAAGAACCAGACTGCTGTTCATATTGAAACATAAAGAAAATTGTTGACATGAATTATAATGATTTGATATGTTGCTCATTAATCCGATCGAAATAGTAGGGATTATGAATTTCTCAGCAAAAACAGAATACGCGGTACTGGCGCTTCTTTATTTGACCTGTCATGGTCAGGATGGCCCTGTCACCGTACACAAGATGGCGGAAGAATTGAATATTCCTTATAGATTCCTCGAGCAGATTATCTCCCTCCTGAAGCGCGCCGGCATTGTCCATAGCATTAGGGGTTCGCATGGCGGCTACTTGCTGGCCAAAGAGCCCAGGCAGATCACCTTCGGAGAAATTCTCGAATTAACCGAGGGACCCGTCGCGCCCTGGGCCTGTGTGGCCCACGATGATCATTTTAACTGCTCTCTTGAACCAACCTGCGCCGTTCGCAGCGTCTGGCAGCAGGTTCAGCATTCCATCTATCAGATCCTCAACAACACCACATTACAAGATCTCTGCGACAAGACCAAAGCCGTTCGTCACCGCGTGGTGACCATCTCCAACCCCGTACACGAGGAACCCGCCGCGGTCGCCGCGGCTCAACCGATTCAGATAGAGGAGGCTTCAGAATGACCCCATTCAGTGCCGCGTCGGCGCCCACCGCGCTGAGCGATGTCGTGACAGTCCGGCTCTCCGGAGACGACCTCAAACTGATCAGCAATAATTTTGAAGACAAAACTCCCCAGGAGGTCCTGCGCTGGGCGGTCGACCGGTTCACCCCGGACATCGCACTGGCCTGCAGCCTGGGGTCCGATGACATGGCACTGGTGGATATGATCTCAAAAATCGCTCCGCAAACCCGTGTATTCTACCTGGACACCGGCCTCCTCTTTAAGGAGACCTATGCCCTGCGAGACGAGGTCATCAAGCGGTACGGCATCACGCCGATCCAGTTGTCGCCCGATTTGACACTCGATGAACAGACCGCCGCCCACGGAGCCAATCTCTGGGAGCGCGACCCCGATCTGTGCTGCAACATTCGCAAGGTGCAGCCGCTGGTCCGATTCCTTTCCGGCCTGCAGGCGTGGATCACGGGCATCCGCCGTGATCAGACGCCCGCTCGCGCCAACTCCGGGCTTGTCGAATTTGATAAAAAATTTCAACTGGTGAAGATCAACCCGCTGGCCAAGTGGACCGAAGCCATGGTCTGGGACTATCTCGAGAAGAACGACGTACCCTACAATCCCCTGCACAAGCAGGGCTATCCCAGCATCGGCTGCCTCCCCTGCACTTCGCAGGTGAATCCTGGTGAAGATCCGCGATCCGGCCGGTGGAGAGGGTTCAAGAAGGATGAGTGCGGACTACACTGCGGCGCCACATGCCCCATCCTGCCGGAGGCGTCGTCAGCCACTGCAGTGCCCGACGGGCAATCGACAACATAGATCGCCTGGCGCTCGATTCAGGCAGGTGACATGAAACTCATCAATTCATCATCGGCCATGCCATCGCCGTCTCAGGAGGAGCTCCGCGCTGAAATCGACCGGTTTGATTCGGCCGTTCGGCAGTTTCTTCAGGGCGAGATGCACCCAGACGTTTTCAAGCGGTTCCGGCTCAAACAAGGCGTCTACGGCCAGCGCCAGCCCGACGTGCAGATGGTCCGGATCAAGGTCCCGCTCGGGGATCTGACCTCCGCGCAGCTCAGGGCGATCTCCCGTTTGAGCGAGCAGTATTCCACCGGCGTCTGCCACGTCACCACCCGCCAGGACATCCAGCTCCATTTCGTCAAACTGGATCGCGTCGCCCCGTTGCTGCGAGAATTGGCCGACGTCGGCTTGACCACCCGGGAGGCCTGCGGCAACACGGTGCGCAATGTCACCATGTGTCCGCTGGCCGGCATCTGCCCGGATGAGGTGTTCGACGTCACCCCGTACGCCATGGCCGCCGCGCAATTTTTTCTTCGCAACCCGATCTGTGAGGATCTGCCGCGCAAGTTCAAGATCGCTTTTGCCGGGTGTGCCCACGACCGGGCGATGACGGCCATCCACGACATCGGTGTCATGGCCGTCGGATTGGGGCATGGGGGCATCGCCGACCGAAAAGCAGAGCTTTTCGGGCATTCCAGCTCCACACGGCCCCCCACAGATGATGCCGCGAACGGCGGCGTCGCGGCCGGTTTTCGGATTACTGTCGGCGGCGGCCTCGGGCCCAGCCCCCGCCGGCCCTATCTGCTGGAAGAGTGGATCCCGCCGTCCGATCTGCTGCCGACCTGCGAAGCAGTGATCCGGGTCTTCAGCCGCTTCGGCAACAGAAAAAATCGCAGCACGGCCCGGATCAAATTTTTGCTGGAAAAGATCGGCTTTGAACCCTTCTACCGGCTGTACCGGGAGGAGGTGGAGCGTGTCAGACAAGGCAGGACGCCTGTGCTGCCCGAGCCGCTCCGCTCCATTCCGCCCCGCATTCACGGGGTCTCACTGACCCTGAATACCGAAGGTTCGTCGGCTCAGGCCACTCCGCAACAGGGCGCCGCATCCGACTTCGACAGATGGCGCCGGCAGAACGTCATCGCCCAGCGGCAGCCCGGTCTCTTTGCGGTGCAAATTCGACTGGTGGTCGGCGACATTCCTGCCTCATCGCTGGCGGTGATGGCCGATCTGGCCGACCGGTTCGCTCACGGCCGTCTTCGCGCCACCCAACATCAGAATCTGCTCTTCTGCAACGTCGCGGGCTCTGCGCTGCCCGCGCTCCATGCCGCGCTGGCCGAGCGCCAGCTCGCCCGTTTCGGCGCCGAGGAGTTGGCCGACGTCATCGCCTGCCCCGGCACCGACACCTGCGGACTGGGCATCACGGCGTCAAAAGAGCTGGGGCGGATCCTGACCGAGCGGTTGCAGGCGCAGGGAGAATTGGACCCCGAGATTCGAAAAATCGCCATCAAAATCAGCGGCTGTCCCAATTCGTGCGCGCAGCACCACGTCGCCACGATCGGGTTTCACGGATTGGCGGACAAATTTGATGGCCGGTTGCTGCCCGCTTATCAACTCCACCTCGGCGGCCGCATTACGCCTCAGGGCGTACAGTTCGGCCAGTTGTTCCCGTTGAAATTCCCGGCTAAGCGGGTGCCCGAAGTGGTCCACCAGCTGCTGGCGCTCTACAAGGCCGAACGGCAACCGGGCGAATCATTCCTCGAGTATGTAGATCGAACCGGCAAGGCGAAGTTTCAGCAGGCGTTGACTCCCCTGGCCAGGCCGTCTGCGGCGGGGGCGGAAGATGGGCTGTTTCAGGACTGGGGCGACACTGCCGAATACACGCTGGCCGATCACGGGCCTG
>DATJYI010000235.1:0-12924 GCA_035499635.1 Nitrospiria bacterium
CGAAGGGGACGACCGGCGAGGAGGGGAGAGGGCATGTTTGAACGATTCACCGACCGTGGACGGAAGATCATCATTCTCGCCCGCGAGGAAGCGGAACGGCATCAAAACGATTATCTTGGGACCGAGCATCTCGTCCTGGCCATTCTCCGCGAGGGTGACGGCATCGCCCTCGCCATGCTCAAGAAAATGGGGTTGTCGCCGGAGCACGTCCGATTGGAGATCGAACGGAACCTCCCCGGCGGCAGTTCCACCATGACCTTTGGCGAGATCCCCTTCACGCCGCGCGTCAAGAAAGTCATCGAATTTGCGATTGAAGAGGCCCGTTTACTCGGCCACAACTACATCGGCAGCGAGCACCTGTTGTTGGGTCTGTTGCGGGAAGAAGACGGCATGGGTGGCAAGATCCTGCGAAGTCTGGGGGCCAACCTGCTCAACGCCAGGCAGCTGGCCATCAGCCTCTCCAAGCGGTCGGCGACCCGGGAGAAGGAAAAGAAGAGCAACACCCCCGCGCTGGACGAATTCGGCCGCGATCTGACGCAACTGGCCTCGGAAGGGGCGCTTGATCCGGTCATCGGGCGAACCGATGAAATCGAGCGGGTGCTGCACATTCTTTGCCGGCGCACCAAAAACAATCCCGCCTTGATCGGGGAATCCGGCGTCGGCAAGACGGCGATCGTCGAAGGACTCGCCCAGCGGATCGTGCAGGGCGAGGTCCCGGACAACCTGTTGAACCGGCGAGTGATTTCCCTGGATCTCGGCTCGCTCGTGGCGGGCACCAAGTACCGCGGGCAATTCGAAGAACGGCTCAAGGTGGTGATGAAGGAAATCATCAACGCGGGCAATATCATCATCTTCATCGACGAATTGCACACGCTGGTGGGCGCCGGCGCGGCTGAAGGATCGATTGACGCGTCGAATATGCTCAAACCGGCGCTGTCGCGCGGCGAGATCCAGTGCATCGGCGCGACCACGCTGGACGAGTACCGCAAGCACATCGAACACGACGGGGCGCTGAAACGCCGCTTCCAGCCCATTTACGTGCAGCCGCCCGGCATTCCAGAAGCGATCAAGATCATCATGGGACTCCGCGACCGGTACGAGGAGCACCACGGCGTCAAGATCGAGGACGAGGCGCTGGAGGAGGCCGTCAAACTGGCCGACCGGTACATTTCAGACCGGTTTCTGCCCGACAAGGCGGTCGACGTGATCGACGAGGCGGGCTCGCGCGCCAAGCTGCTGACCTATTCGCTGCCGGCGGAACTGCGCGGGATGGAGCAGGAGCTGAAGAAAATTTCCCGGGAAAAGGATCTGGCCATCCGCCTGCAAAATTTTGAAGAGGCGGTCAAGCTCCGCGAGGAAGAGGAGCGGATGAAGAAGCTCTTCGAAGAATCGAAGCAGGACTGGAAGAAGAAGCAGGAAAAGCAACGCCCCGTCATCGTGAAAGAGGATATTGCCTACGTGGTCTCCAAGATGACCGGCATCCCCCTCTACAAGCTGGAGGAGGAGGAGTCCAAGAAGCTGCTGGCGATGGAGGACGAGCTGCACCGGCGCATTGTCGGACAGGAGGAGGCGATCAAAGCGGTGTCACGGGCCATCCGCCGGTCGCGCGCCGGCTTGAAGGGCGACCGCCGCCCCATCGGCTCGTTCATGTTCCTGGGGCCCACCGGCGTCGGCAAAACGGAGCTGGCCCGTGCGCTGGCCGAATTGCTGTTCGATGACAAAGACGCCCTGATCCGGATTGACATGTCCGAATACATGGAACGGTTCAGCAGTTCCCGCCTGGTGGGCGCACCTCCGGGCTATGTCGGGTACGAGGAGGGCGGCCAGCTGACCGAACGGGTCCGCCGCCGCCCCTATTCCGTCGTGTTGTTTGACGAGATCGAAAAGGCGCACCCCGAGATCTTCAACATGCTGCTCCAGGTGCTGGACGACGGCGTGCTGACCGACAGCTTGGGTCGGAAGGTCGATTTCAAAAACACCGTGCTGATTATGACGTCCAACGTCGGCGCCCGACTGCTCGACAAGGCCACGCCCATGGGGTTCCAGCGGGACACGCAGGGTGAGCAGGTCAGGCAGATCAAAGAGACCGTTATGGGCGAGTTGAAAAAGACTTTCAATCCAGAGTTCCTGAATCGGCTGGACGAGGTGGTCGTCTTCCATCCGTTGACCAAGGAGCACCTGGTGAATATCGTCGACATTCTGATCGGCGAGGTCAACGCGCGGCTGGCGGAACAGGGGCTCTATCTGGAATTGACGCCCGAGGTCAAACAGTGGCTGATCGATGAAGGATACCAGCCGACCTACGGCGCCCGGCCGATGCGCCGCTGCATCCAGCGGAACATCGAAGACATGTTGTCCGAGGAGCTGTTGAAGGGGCGTTTCAAGGACACGAGCAAGGATAAGGAGCTCAAGCGGATCAAAGTCCTGCTCAAGGACCACACGCCGGCGTTTTTTGAAGAAGAGGCGCTGGCCGGCGTCTGAGCCACGGGGGCTCATCGGTCGCCGGCTTTATCCGCGTAATCCCGTGCGGTGACGGCCCTTCCGCCGGGTGTGATTGCCGATGAGCCTGATCAACGAGGCGCTGAAGAAAGCGGAGCGGGAATCAGAAGTCGATGTCGCTCCTGAGGGCGCCTACCCTCAGAAAATCTTTTTTGCTGCCGGTCGACCAGGCGGCCATCGTGTTCTGGGCCTTGGATTGGCGGTGCTGCTTTTGGGTGCACTGGCCGTGGCGGCGCTGCAGATGCCCGGTGTCACAGAGCGGCTCATGCCGTTCGGCGGCTCCCCTTCGATCTCCCAGGCGACACCTCGCCAACCGGCGACATCTACTCCGGCCCAACCGTCCACGACCACCGTCACCGGCAAGTCGAGTTCAATCCCGGCTGTGCCGCCACCCGCACACGTCGATCACTTGATCGCCGAGGGCCGGTCTGCGCTCCAGAACGGCGACATGGAGGCGGCCCGCTCGGCTTTCACCGAAGCGGCCGGGCTGGATCCGACGTCATCCGTGGCCCAGAACGGGCTGGGATTGGTCGAGAAGCGCGCAGGCAGGCTGGCAGACGCCGAACGGCACTATCTCGATGCGATCAGATTGGATCCGAACGATGCCGAGGCCCATAATAACCTGGCGCTGGTCTATGGACAGCAGGGGGATACCGACCGGGAGCTCGTCGAATACTCCACGGCGTTGAAGCTGCGTCAGAATTATCCAGAAGGCCATCTGAACTACGCCATCGCCCTCGAGCGCCTGGGCCGGTCCGCCGAGGCCAAGGTGGAATATGAGAAGTTTCTGGCCGATCCCCCCCCTGCACTGAGCCACCTGGCAGAGCAAGTCCGCACGCACATCTCCAACCTGCCGTCGTCGCCGCAGACCGGCGTGCACTGACCGTCGTCGCGGGCGGAAGGGCTGATGGAGATTCTGGGCATCGAGACGTCGTGCGATGAAACGGCCGTTGCCGTCGTGAGTGATGGCACGGAGGTGCGGTCCAATCTCCTGATCTCTCAATCGGCGTTGCATAGCGGGTACGGCGGGGTGGTGCCGGAATTGGCCTCGCGGCATCATCTCGAGTCGGTGGTGCAACTGACGCGGGCGGCGCTCACGGACGCTGACATTGCCGCGGAGGCGCTGGACGGGATTGCCGTGACCACCGGCCCCGGATTGATCGGGGCCCTGGCGATCGGGGTGGCCTTCGCCAAGGGGCTTGCCTATGCGTTGAACTGTCCGCTGGTCGGCGTCAACCACTTGGAAGGGCATCTGCTGTCGATCCTGCTCGACCGACAGCCGGTCACACCGCCCTTTGTCGCGCTCATCGCCTCGGGAGGCCACACGAATCTCTATTGTGTGGACGCCATCGGCTCCTACCGGTTACTTGGTCGGACACGCGATGACGCGGCCGGCGAGGCATTTGACAAGGCGGCCAAAATGCTCGGATTGGGGTACCCCGGCGGTCCGGTGATCGACCGGTTGGCCTCTTCGGGACGACCGGACTGGATCCGCTTCCCGCGCGGCATGACGGGCCGGACGGGTTCGGCCGCCTATGAGTTCAGTTTCAGCGGATTGAAGACGGCGTTGGTCCGGCATCTCGATCGTCACGGCCGGCCGACGCCGGAAACGCTGCCCCATCTGGCGGCCAGTTACCAGGCGGCCATCGTTGATGTGCTGGTCGAGAAGACGGTGCGGGCCGCGGTTGATCTTGACCTGAACGACATCGTGGTGGCAGGGGGGGTTGCGGCCAATCGGGCGCTCAGGCAACGGCTGCAGGAGGAGGGAGCCGCTCTCGGCCGCCGCACCCACTTTCCACCCCTGCGATATTGCACCGACAATGGGGCGATGATCGCGGCAGCCGGCTATCACCGGCTTCGCGCGGCCGGGGAAGGGGCGCCGATAGACTTGTCCCTGGGGCCGGTGCTGGTAGGGACCGGTGAACTCTCCGCCAGCGGCCCTCGAACGACCGTATAAAGACTACCGGTTGGCCGGTGTCACCGGTGAATCCGTTGACGGTGCAAAATGCAGCACCTGCCTGAACCGTCCGCCGAACAACGCAATCGGCACATCCCACTGGGCGGAGATAGAAATCCGGCTGTCCGTCCGGTTGATGACGATCTGCTCCTTGGTGATCGGCACCTCCCATTCCTTGGCCGTCGCCATGATGCGGCCGCTGATCTCATCATCGGAGGCGACGCCAGGCTCGCCGCCTTCCTCCTCTATGACCTCCTGCATGGCACGGTAGGCCATCCACGGCGGGGCATACACCAGCGTCAGGTAGACCGCAGCGGCGGCCAGGCACAGGAAGAGCACGGTGCCGAAGGTCATGCGCCCTGAACGATTGCCGATAGCGACGTCGTACGGCCCGTCGAAGTCGCCATCGTGCCGAGGATGCATGGCGGGGTGAAAGTCGGTCACGGTTCTCTCGCTGTGTTATAGCATACGAAACGCGGAGAAGACAAACTTCTTCGCAATGTGCTTGCACCGTTCAGACTGCTGTGCTATCGTGGCCGACTGAGCGTGCTGACCCCAATCGACGGGTATACGGCTGCGGGATCGCGCCGGGCCTCCACTGCGGCCGGGCGGTGGCTCCAATGGCTGGGTGCCGCGCTCTGCGGCGCCGCGCTGGTGATGGCGGCCGGAGTGGCATGGGCCGTCGATCTGCACATCTCCGGCGAATACCGCGTTCGCGCATTTGATATGAACAATGTGTTTGACGCCCGGTCGGGTTCGAACAGCGCCGGCGGTTGCGGCGTTCCGCCGGGGTCCTGCGACGATCAAATGCGGTTTATTGATCAACGTTTTCGATTGACCGCCGCAGCCGGCGCCAGCATCGCGACGGGCGTCGTGACGCTCGATTTTCTGAATACCACTGGCCCTACACGCCCTTCCTCGTATCTGACCGAACCCTTCATCAGCGGGAGCGGTACGGGAGACTACCGATTTGGGACGGCGGGATTAGGCGGGAGCCTCAATTCCATCGGCGTGCGCGAGGTCTATCTGGAAATGGCGTTTCCGGTGGCCACGCTCTTCGCCGGCCGGTATCATGTGGTGCTGGGACACAGCATCGTCTATGACGATTACACCGATGGCGTCACCGCCGTCGTTCCGATCGCCGCCTGGCACAGCCAGTTGAGCGCCTCCGTACTGCAAATTTTGAACGACGACGCCACGATGCCCTTCGGCAGCGGGAACAATACGAACCTCTATCTGATCGATCTGCAGCTCAATCCGTCCCCCCCGCACGTGTTCAGCGTCTATGGCGGGGTGTTGCGGGACCGCGGCCCGACGCTGCTGAACGGGTTGATCTACGGGGCAAGGAACATCGACGGCACGCCCGAGGTGCCGATCGGAACGGACCTTTCTCCGGCGACGGGGACGGTGTACCTGATCGGCGCCACCTACGACGCGCACATCGGGCCGTCGACCTTCAGCTTTGAATTTGACACGCTGAGCGGTTCCATTGACCACGTCCCCGTCATCAATACGTCGCTGCCGCTGCACGGCTATGATCTGATGGCGGCGCAGACATTTGATGCGGGCCCCGTGGTGCTGGGACTCATGTTCGTGTACGCCTCGTCGTCGGGTCAGGATGATTTCGGAGAGACGGGCAAGGCGGCATCGGGGATCAACATCTCCGACATCTCCCCCAATTTCGTGCTCGGCAACATTCTGGTCAATAACGAAGCGTTTTCGGATCGCGACGGCACGACGCTTCAGAACGGCGGATTTTTGTGCCCTAACTCCACCCGGGCCGCCGCGGGTCAGTGCGGAACCCTCAATCAGGGCGGCGCCGGGTTGATGGCGGTTAAACTGTCGGCCAGCGGCGAGGTCGCCGAGGGATTGCGACTCGACGGTGCGGTCATTTACGCCAAGACGGTCGACCCCGTGATCCCCAATATCGATCAGACCAGTCCGCACTACTGCGTGCCGACATACGGTCCTCCTCCGCCCGGTTCTCCCCCGAACCCCAGCTGCAAGGTGGACGACCGGTTGGGGTGGGAGCTCGATCTGAATGCCAGCTATCAGGCGGATGCCAACCTGGTGATCAAGGCAGGGGGGGGCTTTTTGATCGCCGACAACGCCTTCTCCGGCATCTATAACAACGATTTTACGAAATACGACTCGAGCTGGATTACGAAAATGTATGTGAAGGTCATCTACCGATTCTGACGGCGGCTGGACGGTCCAGTGTCGGGCTTGACACAGGCATGGGGGGGAAATGCGGCGTCATCATGACGTCCACCCTTTCCCGCACCACAATCGTCCATGCGGCCTCCGGCCACCCGTGAGAGCGGACGGCAGCTGTTGTGAGCGGTCCGCGGGTCGGACGTTAATCGAGCCCAGGCGCAAAACGAACACGGAGGGAAAACGGGATGGAACGAGCAAGAGGGAACGGCGCAGTCAGCCGACGCGTGACGGTTTGGCGGTCGCGGCCGGGGCCGAATGGTCGGTGGTCAACTCCATGGGCAGCGCGAAACTGACCTCTTCCGTCACGGCATCGATCTCTTCAACATTGGTCACGCCCATATCCTGGAAAAATTTCAGCACGTCCTGGACCAGGTACTCGGGCGCGGACGCGCCGGCGGTGATCCCGACGCATTTGACCTTCTCCGTCAGCCAGGCCGGTTCGATCTCGCTGACGTCATCGATCAAATAGGCGGTGGTGCCGAACGACTCGGAGACCTCCTTCAACCGGTTTGAGTTCGAGCTGTTGCCCGACCCGATGACCAGCAGCAGGTCGGCCTGCTCGGCCATCTGCTTGACGGCCGTCTGCCGGTTTTGCGTGGCGTAGCAGATATCCTCGCCGGCCGGCGCACGCATCAGGGGGAACCGTTGCCTGAGCACATCGATGACCTCCTTGGTGTCGTCGACGCTCAACGTCGTTTGGGTGATGACGGCCACCTTGTCGGGATCGGGCAACGACAACTGCTCCGCCTCCTCGGCGGATCCGACCAGCCGGATATGTTTCGGCGCCTCGCCCATCGTGCCGATGACTTCATCGTGCCCTTCGTGGCCGACCAGGATGATCGTGCGTCCCTCGTTGGCGTAGCGTACCGCCTCGTGATGAACCTTGGTGACGAGCGGGCAGGTGGCGTCAATGACTTTGAGTTGACGCGCGCCGGCCTTGTCGCGCACCTCGGGGGAGACGCCGTGGGCGCTGAAGATCACCCGCGCGCCGTCGGGCACCTCGTCCAGCTCCTCCACAAAAATGGCGCCCTTCGCCTTCAACTCCTCCACCACGTGCTTGTTGTGGACGATCTCCTTGCGCACGTAGATCGGGCCGGGGAACAGCTGCAGAGCGATCTCGACCACATCAATGGCGCGCTCCACCCCTGCGCAAAAGCCCCGCGGTTTGGCCAGCAGGACTTTCTCCGGACGGGGAGAGCGATGGTCAACCGTACGAGTGGAATCGGGCATCGTGATTATGCTAGCCGCTCTCCTGTGAATCTGTCAAGCGATTTGTGTGACACGGCGGCGGGGCGCACGTCTGATGATCAGCCACGAGGCACCCGGTTCGAGCGACCTCATGTCCCATCATCTGCATGGCGTCAAGCGGTCGTCCCATCCCTTGCAAACCCCATCGAATCAATTCTACAATGATAAACGAGAGTGTCCCATGCCCGAATCGGAGAAATTTCGGATTCAGTGCCCCCATTGCGATGCGGAGTTGGTGGTCGATCGCCGGACCGGCGCGATTCTCCGGTCGGAGGCGAAGTCCACCAAGCCGACCGCGTCGCTGCAGGAGATGGTGCGCCGGCTCGACGACCGCCGGCAGGCGACCACTGAACGGGTCAGGCAGGAGCAGCAGGCGCTGAAAGATCGGTCGCGGGTCTTGGAAGAGAAGGTGAAGGAGTCGATGAAACACGTCGACCCGGATGATGCCAAGCCGCCGATTCGTCCGATTGATTTGGACTAGGCGGGTCCGGGCTGGGGCGGTGGTCGGAACGTAGCCGGTCGGCCCGTTCGCTGCGGGCATCGAGGTCTCTGTGCCGGCCGTCTAGAAAACGTGGAAGATGAACGGCGCGGCGGCCAGAAACCCGACCACGCCGATGACCAGGACACCGATCAGCAGTTCCCCCGCCTTGTCCGTCCATGATTCCTGATCGGCGGCAACCACCGAGCCATGACACGGATGATCCGGATCGCCGCCCCGTTGCAGCACCAGATACCCTGAGCTGGTCTGCGCATCCATCGGGGGAATGGGCGGGCTGATCTCGCAGTCTGCCAGCTGCGCCGCCACCCTTCCCAGCGCTGGATTGCTCCGGTTCAACTCATCGATCGAGATGAGCTGCGCCGACGGCGGCGGCGGCTCTCCCCGCAGCAGCGAGAGACGAAGCCGGTCGGCTTCCTCGGCGTTGACGGCGGTCATGACGGCGACCGTCTGCCGGTCCAGAATAACGCGGGGCGCACTGGCCGCCTCCCTGCCGGTGGAGCAGGCCGACAGCAGCAACACGAGGGGAAGGATGAGGAGGGGACCGTGGCGTCGCGGACGCATCACACGGAGGGACTGGGGCCTGCGTGCATGAGATGCATGCTAGAGGAAACGACGAGGATTTGCAAGCGCGACGGCGGCGCCGTTCGTTGACTTTTGCGCCTGTTCGGATATACTAGCCGTCGTTTTTCTCCTTCCGTGAGCAGCCCGCCAGGACGATCAGTGATCGCGAGTGCCGGGGTCGCGAAGGCGCAGTGCGTGTGTCGAATGGATGATCGATGAACAAGGATTTGCCATGAACAAAGATTTAATGGACCTGCTTCACGCGGCAATGCGCGCGGCCAGGGCGGATGGACAGCTGTCCGTCATG
Source organism: Nitrospiria bacterium (assembly GCA_035499635.1). Taxonomy (GTDB): domain Bacteria; phylum Nitrospirota; class Nitrospiria; order JACQCE01; family JACQCE01; genus JACQCE01. The sequence goes on from DATJYI010000235.1 coordinate 9,289, forward strand.
GCGGATCCGCCCCTGCTGCTGGAAGTTCCCAAGCGGGCCGGCCAGGGAGATTTCGCCAGCACGGTGGCGATGACGCTGGCGGCGGGGGAGCGCAGAACGGGACGCGACGTTGCGGAAATGCTCAAGCGCCACATGCCCGACGAGCCGTGGCTGGAGCGGGTCGATGTCGCCGGCCCCGGGTACTTGAACTTCACCATGGCGCCCTCCTACTGGCACCGGTTGCTGACCAACATTCTCGAGCAGGCGTCCGCTTACGGCCGTTCGGAGATCGGCGACGGGAGACGGGTGCAGGTGGAGTTCGTCAGCGCCAATCCCACGGGTCCGTTGCACGTCGGCCACGGCCGCATCGCCGCGGTCGGCGACACCGTGGCCCGGCTGCTGGAGACGACCGGTCATGCCGTCGAACGGGAATATTACATCAACGATCTGGGCAAGCAGATGACGACGCTGGGCCAATCGCTGCTCGCCCGTTACCGGCAGCACTTCGGCCGAGACGCGTCGATCCCCGAGGGCGGCTACCAGGGCGACTACCTGCGCGCGCTCGCCGCGGAGATGGCCGATAACGAGGGCACGCGCTGGCTCGACGAACCTGAGGAGGAGGCGCAACGCCACTGCTCGCAGGTCGCCGCGCAACGGCTGCTCGCGTCCATTCGCGCGGATCTCGACCGGTTCGGCGTCGGCTTCGATGAATGGACATCCGAAGTGACGCTGCATCTGGACGGGAAGGTGGAGCGGGCCCTGAATCGGTTGAAGGCGGCCGGTCACCTGTATGAAGAGGACGGGGCGACGTGGGTGCGGACATCGGAGTTCGGAGATGACAAAAACCGGGTCGTGATCCGACAGAACGGCCAGATGACCTATTTTGCCTCCGACCTCGCCTATCATCTGGACAAATTCGAGCGGGGGTTTGACGTCATCATCGACGTCTGGGGCGCCGACCATCACGGCTACGCGCCGCGGGTCTGGGCCGGCATGGAGGCGCTGGGTCATTCCCGGGACAGGTTGAAGATCGTACTGGTGCAACTGGTCGCCCTGCTGCGCCACGGCAAGCCGGTCAGCATGTCGACCCGGGCGGGCGAATTCGTGACCCTCAGGGAGGTGCTCGACGAAGTCGGACGAGACGCAGCCCGCTTTTTCTTTCTCATGCGCCGGTGCGACAACGCCCTGGATTTCGATCTGGAGCTGGCCAAATCGCAGTCGGAGGAGAACCCGGTCTATTACGTCCAGTACGCCCACGCCCGTCTCTGCAGCATGCAGCGGCAGGCGGCCGACCGCGGCGTGACCGTCCCGTCGCCGGCCGAGGTCGATCCGGCGCCGCTGACGCTGCCGGAGGAGCAGGGATTGCTGAGGCAGTTGTCCCTCTATCCCGCCGTGATTGAATCGAGCGCGCAGTTGCTGGAGCCCCATCGCGTGATTTTCTATCTGCAGGAGGTGGCGGGGCTGCTCCATGCCTATTACAATAAACACAGGGTCCTCACGGATGATCACGCCCGCAGCTTGGCCCGACTGGCCCTGATGCGGGCGGTCCGCACCGTGTTGGCCAACGGCCTGACCGTCGTGGGCGTAACAGCTCCAGAGCGCATGTAATGAGAGTCAAGCGTACGGCGATGGAGCCGGGGGTGCGGGGCCGTCGGAGAGGCGACCGCACCGCACAGGCTCCCCCCGATCAATGGGTCAGGGGGAGTGTGAGTGGAGCGTTGCGGGCCCTGTCCGCAAAGGCGGAACCTGAGCCGGCGACAAGGCCATTGGCCATGGCCGAGTCAAAGCGCATCACCCTCCCTGACATCGACAGCACGGCGCCTGAAAGCATGTAATGGACAGGCGGCCCTCTGTGTCACCACCGGCCTCTCCAGCAGGCGAGGCAATCCCTGCATCCGAAACGGAACGCGGGTTCCGCGTCCTGGCCGTCGACCCATCGGGTCGCGCTCGGCGGGGACGTTTGACGACGCCGCACGGACGCGTCGAGACCCCCGCGTTCATGCCGGTCGGCACGGCGGGCGCGGTCAAGGCGGTCACCCCGGCCGAGTTGCGCGGGTTGGGCGCCGAGATGATCCTCTCGAACGCCTATCATCTCTATCTGCGGCCGGGCCACCGGCTCATCGCCGAGTTGGGGGGGCTCCACCGCTTCATGGGATGGCCGGGGCCGATCCTGACCGACAGCGGCGGCTTCCAGGTGTTCAGCCTGGCGAAGCTCTGCGCGATCGATGACGATGGCGTCACCTTCCGCTCCCATCTGGACGGCTCGGAGCACCGCTTCACCCCCGAGTTGGCGGTCGAGATTCAGGAGGCGCTGGGCGTCGATGTGGCGATGGTGCTCGATGAGTGCCTGCCCTATCCCTGCACCGAAGAACGGGCTCAAGCGGCTTGGGCAAGAACGGCGCGGTGGGCCGCGCGCTGCCGGGCGGCCCGCCGCCGATCCGGGATGGCGCTCTTCGGCATCGTGCAGGGAGGCGTCTGGCCGGCGTTGCGTCGGCAGTCGGCGGCCGACCTTGTCAGTCTCGGCTTCGACGGGTACGCCATCGGCGGCCTCTGCGTCGGCGAGCCAAAGGCGCAAACCCACCTCGCCATCGAGGAGACAACGGCCGTGCTGCCGGAGGCCGCGCCGCGCTATCTCATGGGCGTCGGACTGCCCGAGGATCTGGTCGAGGGCGTGTGGCGCGGGGCCGATCTGTTCGATTGCGTGATGCCGACCCGCCATGCCCGGACGGGGTGGCTCTTCACAAGTACCGGCCGAATTCTGATCAAGCATGCGCGCTACGCCAACGACGGCGCGCCGATCGACCCCGCCTGCGGCTGCGAGACCTGCCGGACTTATTCGCGCGCCTACCTGCGCCATCTCTTCCTGGCGAACGAGCCGCTGGCGGCCCGCTTGCATACGGCACACAATCTCTATTATTATCTGTCGCTCATGCGCCGGCTCAGGGAAGCGATTGAGACAGGACGACTGGCGGAATGCCGAGATGCCTTTTACCAGATGAGGGAGGAAACAGAAGCATGATCGATGATCTGACGCACGTGTTCACGGCAACGGCGTGGGCGCAGGCTGCGCCCGGAAGTCCGGCCGGAAGTTCACCCGGCGCGTCTGGGTTCCTGGGGTTGATTCCCTTTGTCCTGATCTTCGTGTTGTTTTACGTCATGATGATCCTACCCCAGCAGCGCCAGCGGAAAAAACACCAGCAGATGCTCGACGCGCTCAAGAAGGGCGACCGGGTGGTCACCAACGGGGGGCTGGTCGGCGCCGTCACGAATATCCACAATGATCTGGTGACGCTGCAGGTCGCCGAAAACGTGAAAGTCAAGGTCCTCCGCAGCTCGGTGGCCTCGCTGCGCGGCGAAGACGACGGCGAGAGCGCCTGAGATCTCACGTTGACCCATGACCGACGCATGCGTCCCTCGAGTTGTTGCCGTTGCGCTGCCCCCTGCTCCGCAGGAAGGGGTGAGGGGGGAGCTGAAACGATGTGCCGTTCGGAATTCTTTCCCCTTTCCCCCGGCGGGAAGGGGAGAGGGACGCCTGCCCGCCGGACAGGCTTGGGCGGACAGGGGAGAGAGGGCGTTGATTAAGTGGAGAGTGTGATTACGTTCTGTTCTCTTGCAATTTTTCTCCTCTCCCCCGGGGAGGGGGAGAGGGTAGGGCGA
>DATJYI010000236.1:0-6614 GCA_035499635.1 Nitrospiria bacterium
GCGTTCGTGCTGTTCGTGGTCGGCGGGCAGTGCCTGATTCTGATCGGCTGGGCGAGGGGCTGGCGCTGGACACGGAGGCTGCTGTTCCGCCTCCTTCATCTGGGCTCGATCGGGTTCGTTGTTCTGGAAGCCTGGTTCAGCGTCCCCTGCCCGCTGACCGTGCTTGAAAATGAGCTCCGCCTCCGGGCCGGCGGGACCGCCGTCTATCAGGTGAGTTTTATCGGTTACTGGGTGGGCCGGCTGCTCTACTACGACGCCCCGCCGTGGGTGTTCATGACGGTCTATACGGCGTTCAGCCTGCTGGTTGTCCTGACGTTCGTCTTCTATCCGCCGCTTATCTCCCGATCGATTCCAAGGGCCGGTCGGTGACCAGCACGGCGCCACAGGGGTTGCGATCGAGCTGGTTCACGGCCGTCAGCTCCTCGACAGGCGGGGTGGTCGCGCAGTCCGGTGTGATCACCAGCCCCCAGTCGTGGTTGTCATGGCAGTCGTTCTCGGCCACCAGCGCCTCAGCGTACTGAAAGAGCAGGATGCCGCTGAGCATATTCCCCCGGCAGACGTTCCGGACCAGGTCGGGACGGCTTTCGTGATCCCTCACGGCGATGCCGAAATGATGATTGTCCCGGCTGAGGTTGCGTGCGACGTAGGGCTTTGCGCCGGCGAAGATGAAGATGCCGGTCTCCCGGTTGAGACAGACCTCGTTCTCCACGAAGGTCGGCCGGCACTCTGGGCCGTAGATGACGATTCCCGACAGGATGCCCTCCATCACGCGGCAGCCGGTGATCGTGCAGGAGGAATCGAGGACGTTCATCGCCGAATGCTGGTCGCTGCCGACGTACCGGAAGGTGATGCCGCTGACCAGCCCCTCCGGCACCTGCTGCAGATAAATGGGCCCGCGTCGCCGGCAAAAGATGGTGACATGGTCCCTCCCCGCGCCGATGAGCCGGACCGGTCTGGCCGCGATGAAGACGGAGTCTTCGTAGGCGCCCGGACGGAGAAAGATCTGATCATTCGGGCCGGCCTCCTTGAACGCGAGGCTCGGCCCCGGATAGCAGGCGTCGTCCTTCGCATCGACAATCAGCGTCTTGCCGCCCTTCGGATTGGGCGGCGGCTCCAGCACCGCGGGCGTCACGATTGGTTCGGTCATGGCTCCGGCACCGCTCAATAGCCCGCGATCGGCGACGGCCTGAAGGCGCGGAGAATCTTCTCCGCGCCATCCGGATCCAGCGGCGGCCCATCCGGCAGCCCCATCAGGTCGTCCACGTATTCGGTCCGACGCATGCCGACCAGCGCCGACGTCAGCCCCGGCAACGACAGCAGCAGACGGATCGCGATCCGGCTCAGCGGTTCCGGCGGAACGGTGTCGGGATAGCCCGCCTTGATCAGCCGCGCCCGGACGGCGTCGGAGGTTTTCTGTTGCCCTGCGGCCAGATGCCGGTGGAGCGATTCAAACAGACCATTGACCTCCTCGACAAACGCCCGTTCCCAATCAGGCCACTGCCCGTGAGCGGCCAGCGCCTGCTGTGCGCCGGCCAGCCATTGCTGGATCGGCCGGACCAGATAGGGACCCGCCACCTGTTCGAAGTGATTCGGCGAGCGCAGCTGCGGCAGGACTTTGTCCAGCTGTTCGGTGATGCCCGGCGGCGGCGCGCCGGTCGAGCCGAACCGGTCGGCGAATTGATGCTCCAGGCGGCGCAGCGGGTCAAGCAACGCTCGCAGCGCCTCCGCTCCCGGCGGCGCCTGACCCGGTTTCACATAATCGGCCAGACGGATGAGCTGATCTTCCCAAAACGCGTTCAACGGGCGGTTGGCGAGGACGCCGATCCCCTGACGGCGGCAGAATTGCAGGACGGTTTCCCCGCCGGTGTTTGATTCGATTGCGCCGCCGCACTCATAGAGATTGACCGGCAGTTGCACAACGGCGAAATGGTGATCGGGGGCCACGGCCTCGGCGGCGTTGAGGCAGCGCGCCACGCTCGTCATGACCGGATCGGAGGCCGGGAGGGCAAAATGGTTGGAGCTGACGCCGTACCAGCGGAGCCTCCCCTCCCGCACCTTCGACTCCAGAAAGCGAAAAGCCTCCCGGATTCGCCGGTAAAACTCCTCGTGATCGGCGGCCGTCGGCGGATGGTGATGGGCGATCTCGGTCAGGAAATATTCGGGATTGTGGAGCAGATAGACATCGATCATCTTCACCTGCAAACGTTCGGCCGAAAGTTGAATCTGCGTGTCAAGGAAATCGGGGTGGATGCAGTGCCACAGGCCGTCGGCGTAGGCCACGACTTCGGGGAAGGTCCGCCGGCGGGCCAGCGTCATATTCCGCCCCTGGATGTAGCCGCCCTTGGTGACGATCACCGCACGATTGCGGCCGATCTCCTTGAGGACGCGGCCGACGAGCTGCTCTGAAAGGCCGTCGGTATAGTTCGCGCTGGTGTCGATCAAATTGCCGCCCCGGTCGAAATAGGCGCGCAGCGCCGCTTCGTGGCCCGCGTTACCCTCCCCGATCCGGTAACAGCCGAAACCCAGGGGAAAAACCTGCATCCCTGTTCGTCCCAGTTGGCGCATATGGTTCCGTGTCATCAATGGTCTCCCTCAAATGCCGCAAGGAGTGAGGGGTGAGAAGTAAGGGGACAGAGCAACCACAAACGCTCACATTCACTCTCCCGATTTCGGTTTTGTTTCATGCTTTGACTCCTCACTCCTTACCCCTCACGCCTCACGGTGTCTCTTCACGGAAACGCCGGCAGCGGGGCGTAGACGACCGGCAGTCCCACCAGCTCCTCGAGCCAGCCGTCCATGCGCGCCTCGGGCAGCGGCGCCCGGTTCAGGCGCAGCTCCAGCCGGACATTGCCCTCTTGCCCGGTCATGCCGAAAATCACCCAGGCATTGTCCGTCTCCGGCACATCGGGCAGCAGCGACGCCGTCTGAAATTCACACAACGTCGCGTAGAGACGGCCGTCCGGCGAGATGAGACGGAGCAGCTGCGGCAGCTCGTCAAGCCGGCAATGGACGGAGCAGCGGCAGGCCGACCGGCTCGGCGCCATCGTCGATTGAAACTGCTCCAACGCCCGCCGGTCGAAGCCGGTCAGGTAGGCGCGCACCTGCGCCGCTTGGGGGCTGGTGGCCGCCAGGCGGCCGGCCCGCACCAGCAGATCGAGCGGATCGTTGATGTTGTACTCAAACTGGCAGGGGCCGAAGGCGTCCGGCCAGGAGCAGAGCAGCGCCGCCTCCCGCCGGTCGGTGCGCAGCATCACGCGGCCGCGTTCGACTCCGACATCGATCGGCAGCTCCGAAGTCGCGACCGCCGACTCGAAGGCGCGCCGTCGCTCATCAAGCCATTCCCCGCGGCGGTCATCGGCGCGCGTCTCGCCGGGCGTGATCACCTCGGTCGTCTGGAGCCGCACGCGGAGGAAGGCATGGGTGTCGCGAAAACCAATCCACAGAAAGGCCAGGGGCTGATGCAGCCGCCATGAGCTCGGCTCGCCATTGAGCGCAAAGGGGTGGCTGACCGAGCAATAGGAGCCGTGCGCGCGACATTGACGATAGAGCGCCTGATACCCGCCGGCCAGCAGGTAGAAATCGCCTCGCCACGCGTCATGGATTTGGATGATCGTCACATCCTCGAGATGCCAGGCCGCCAACCGGTCGATGGCATCCGGGGTGTCGATCATCCATTCCTCCACGTAGGCAATCAGCTCCTTGGAGGGAGCCGGCAGGGCCAGCCCCGCGCGGGCCAGGCGATCACCCACCGTGCGCCAATCCCCGTCGGTCAGGGCCGCCTGCGATTCCCAGCGCCGTTCGCGCATGATTTATCCGCTCATTCGGTTCATTAAAGTCAGGGGGAGTATGCTCAACTCCCCCTGACAACCCCCATCGCCGTACGGATGACACTCACAGCTCGCGTGTCAATGCCACGCTCGGCATTTGGTTCTTTAAAGTCAAGGGGAGTATGCGCTTCGACTCGGCCATGGCCTCGGGCCATGTTGCCGGCTCAGATTCCGCCTTCACGGGCAATCTGCCCGTGAAGCTTCATTCAACTCCCCCTGATCAGTTCTCAGTGGGGGTCGTTTCGGGTTGGCGATACCCCCACACCCCCGGCCCCACCGCCGTACGGATGATTCTCACTGCTTGCGCGTCAAACCGGCCCTCGGCTTCCAGCCAAGGTCTTCCGGCGGTTCACCGAGCGTCGCGTCTATCATGTCCTGCGTTCCTTCTTTTACTCCTCGTTGTCCCTTCTCATACTTAATCCGCTTTCGCTTCGCTAATTTCAGGATTCGGGCTCGTCTCGGAGATCGGTGTATGCAATTGGTGCCACTGCGTCAGCTGTTCCAGGGCCGCCTGGCGCCCCCGCTTCAAGAGAATCTCATTCCGGTCAAAGTTGAACTCGCTCATGCCGATCAACGACGGACGGATCAGCAGGTCGGCCGATTTGACGCTGTCCTCGCCCTGACGGGCCGTCACAATCTCGATGGCCCGGCCGATCACCTCAGTAATAGCATGCGGACGCCATGACTGCTCGTGGCGTCCCAAATCCACGCCGATGACCACGGCGGCGCCGGCCGCCCGGAGCACGTCGCACGGCACCCGGTCGACCAATCCGCCGTCGCAATAGAGCTCGCCATCGATCTCGACCGGCTCGAAGACGCCGGGAATCGCAGAGCTGGCCCGAACGGCGGGAATCACCGGCCCTTCTTTGAAGATCTTTCTCTGTCCCGTGACCAGGTTGGTCGCCACGACAAAGAAGGGCAGACGCAGCTGGTCAAACCGGGGCTCGCCGATCCGTTTTTTCAAATACGTCGCCATCCGTTCATTGGAGGCGAGTCCCATGGTCGGGGGCACGCGCAGCCGGCCCGCGTCGCGCCAGCCGTAGGTGCGGCCGCAGGACTCCAGGGCCGCGCCCTCGATCCCGCCGGCATAGAGCGAGCCGACGAAGGCGCCGGCGCTGCAGCCGGCCAGATAGGAGATGGGGATCTCCAGCTCATGAAACACCGACAGGACGCCGATGTGGGCAACGCCCCACGCCCCCCCGGTGCCCAGCGCGAGACCGATCTTCGGTTTGTGGCCCAACCGCCGGATCCACTCCTGCAACCGTTCCCAGAGAGTTCTGGAGACCGCTCCGTCCTCAGCTGCCGTCATCACTTACTTCCTTTATTCTTTCTACCCTTCATTTGTCATTGTGTCATTGGAGTCAGGGGGAGCGTGCACTTCGACTCGGCCGTGGCCAAGGCCATGTCGCCGGCTCAGATTCCGCTCGTGGTGCTCGCACTGAAGGCTCGCCCTGAAGTGAACCCTCGCGGTGAACCGTCCTCGCTGGCTTTGCTCGCGAAGCTTCATTCAGCTCCCCCTGGATATTGAGCTGTGGGTGCTGCCGCCCCCACACCCCGGCCCCATCGCCATACGAATTGCCTCCATGGCTCGCGTGTCAAACCGACGCTCGACCCCTGGCCGCCGGCATTCTGCGGTTCGCCGGGCCTCGATGTGAAATGGGACGGGTGTCTCTCCCCTCTCCACTATCCTCCACATGGTGTTCCCGCTCTTCATGTGCCATTCGTCAATCGAGATTCGAATATCCCCTTGTCATTTCTTCATACTGATCGACACCCCGTCGCGCAGCGGCAGGATCGCCGTCATCAGACGGCCGTCGGACGTGATCAGCCGCGTGAACTGCCGGATGCCGGTGGTGGACGGCTCCTCAGACCGGGTCAGCACCCGACCGGACCAAAGAACGTTGTCACCGATCAACAGCCCTCCGGGGCGAAGTTTGGGCAGCGCCTTTTCGAACGCCAGCGGGTAGCGAGCCTTCTCGCAATCGACCAGAATGAGATCGAACGGCCCCGGGTAGCGGTCGATGATTTCAAAGGCGTCGCCGACGTTGATCTCAACCCGGTCGGCCAGCCCGGCCCGTTTGAAATAGTCCCGGGCCCGCTTCGCATTCTCCTCCTCGTCATCCGTCATCACCACAGTGCCCTGCCCGTCCATGCCGGCAAGAAACCAGCGGGCGGAATAGCCAAAGCCGGAGCCGAACTCAAAGACCCGCCTGGCCCCGACCAGCCGGGCCGTGAGCGCCAGCAGCCGGCCGACGAGCGGCCCCACGATGGGGAACTCTTCCCGTTCGGCCAGCCGTTCCATCTCAAGGAGAATCGGATCGGTGGAGGGAAACAGCTCTTTCAGATACCGCTCAATGTCCGGATTGACGATGTCCATTCGCTCCCGCCGCCGTGCTCTTGCCCCCGCCCGTGCGCATAGAAATCAGCCTGTTACATCCGGATCTCTTCGCTCAACCGCAGTTCCGATTCGTCCACGATTTCATCCAGACAGGTAAAACAGGGAAAGGGCAGCGCCGCCACCGGAAGCGCGCAGCTCTCCGCTACCGCTTCATCCGGTTCCAGGGCGGGGCCGTTGCAGACTCGATGTATGACGACGATCATCGGCGTACAGCATACCCTCTTTGACCGGATCTCTTCAAGGGATCGGAGCGTGGCCAAATATGGCGGCTTCCGGTACAATGACCTGTGACATGACCGCTCCCGTGCAGCCCGAACAGCCGGCGGCGCCGCCCGAACCGGAGTGGGCCGATTTCTCCGACGAACAATTGCTGGCGCTGCGGATCTGCG
>DATJYI010000237.1:0-4630 GCA_035499635.1 Nitrospiria bacterium
GGGTCGTTCGGGGGGGCGTGATCGGCGGCGCCAGCGGCGCCGCCACCAGCGCAACGAGAACGGCGATGGACCGGGCCAATCAATACGAAGACGCGTTGACCAAGTTGCTCTACGACCAGGCGGATATGGCCGCCCTCAAGACACGGACCCTGCTGCCCGGTTTCACTACGGATGGCGTCCTCTACTGCCCAAGCAACGTGAACGTGCAGGCCATCCGGATGACGCTGTACGATACGACCAACGAACAGCCTCTCTCCCTGCTCTGCCCGTTGAAGCCGCCGTCCGATGCAGACGGCACGGCCAAACTGACAGACCACTGATCCGCTCTAACAGCTGCCCGTCTGCTCTTCACCGGAGTACTGGGCGACCAGATCGTCCAGCCGATCGGTTGCCTCGCAGCACCTGACGAAGACTTCGCGGAACACCGGGTGAGGGAAATTCAATTCCTGCATCCGCCCCAGGCAGCCCTCCAGCGACTCGACGATTTCCTGCAGCTGCTCCAGCTCATCGGGCTCAATGGTCATCGGTCGTCATCCTCGGTCCTGTTCGTGTGGTCTCCGTATTTTTATTATGACCAAGGGGCGGAAATCTGTCAATTGAAGCCGGGCAGAAGACCGGCCGGAGAAGAAAACGGCAGGAGGCGGGTCATGTAACCCGGCTGGGGAAACCGGCTGGGGCCGGTTCGTCCCGGCCGGCAGGAGCACGAACGTGACTCCGGCACCGATTCCCATCGACTCTTTTATATCTATTATATCTATGCGGAAGTCGTGCGGTGGCTGGCCTCTGAACCCCCGGCCCCCCGGCGCTCCCGGCCGGCCTGGCCGTGAACGTCTTCGTTGCGACGTCCTCCGGCTTGCCGCTCGAGATGAGGGCGCTGCTCACTATCCCGGACAGGCTCCAGCAAGAGAGGAAGCAAAGGATAAGGAAAATAACGGGTTTGCATTCATGCCGGATGATTGAGTAGACTAGACTCCCATCAGTCCCATACGGCGGCGTACCCAAGTGGTAAGGGAGCAGTCTGCAAAACTGCGATGCGGCGGTTCGAACCCGCCCGCCGCCTCATTGATTTTGCCCATTTTTTCTGTTGCCCAACGGATTGGCCTTTCCGTACAATGGTCTTTTATAACCAAGTCATCGTCTCTCTCAACAACCGCACGAGCCTATTCGGAGGAGGCTGATCATGTTGGACCAGATTCGCGCGCTCTATCAGTCGATGCCGGCCAAACTGGCCGCGGCACGGAAGTCATTCGGCCGGCCGTTGACACTGACCGAGAAAATTCTTGTTTCACACGTGGACAATTTTGAAACTCAGAAATGGGAGCGGGGCAAAGCGCAGCTGCTGCTCCGTCCGGACCGGGTGGCCATGCAGGACGCCACCGCGCAGATGGCGCTCCTGCAGTTCATGCAAGCGGGCAAGAAGCGGGTGGCCGTCCCCAGCACCGTCCACTGCGACCACCTGATTCGCGCCCAGTCGGGCGCCAAGGAGGACATCGAGCGGGCGATCGAGGAAAACAAGGAAGTCTATAATTTCCTCCGGTCGGCCGCGCGCAAATACGGCATCGGCTTCTGGAAGCCGGGCGCGGGGATCATCCACCAGGTGGTGCTGGAAAATTACGCCTTCCCCGGCGGCTTGATCATCGGTACCGATTCCCACACGCCCAACGGCGGCGGCCTCGGCATGCTGGCCATCGGCGTCGGCGGTGCGGATGCGGGCGAGGTGATGGCCGGCCTGCCCTGGGAAGTGCTCCATCCCAAGCTGATCGGCGTGAAGCTGACCGGCCGGCTGGAGGGCTGGGCGTCGCCCAAAGACGTCATTCTCTACCTGTGCGGCCTGCTGACGGTCAAGGGCGGCACCAACAAGATCGTCGAATATTTTGGCCCCGGCGCCTCGACCATCAGCGCCACCGGCAAGGGCACGATCACCAACATGGGCGCGGAATTGGGCGCGACGACCTCGATCTTCCCCTTCGACGACAAGATGGCCGCCTACCTGAACCTGACCGAGCGGGCCGAGCTGGCCAAGCTGGCGCAGGCCAACAAGGAACTGCTGGTGGCCGATCCGGAGGTGCTGCAGGCGCCAGAGAAATATTACGACCAGATCGTCGAAATTAACCTCTCCCAGCTGGAACCGAACGTGGTCGGCCCCCACACGCCCGACCTGGCCCGGCCCGTCTCGAAGCTGGCGGCCGAGGCCAAGGAGAAGGGCTATCCGATGCAGCTCACAGCGGCCCTGATCGGCAGCTGCACCAATTCGTCGTATGAAGACATCAGCCGTGCCGCGCACATCGCCCGTCAGGGCTTGAAGGCGGGGCTCAAGGCCAAGGCACATTTCCTGGTCACGCCCGGCTCCGAGCGGATCTACCACACGATGGTCCGCGACGGATTTATGAAGACGTTCGAGGAGATGGGCGGCACGGTCCTGGCCAACGCCTGCGGCCCGTGCATCGGCCAGTGGAAGCGGGACGACATCAAGCAGGGCGAGAAAAATTCGATCATCAGCTCATTCAACCGGAACTTCCCGGCCCGTAACGACGGCAACGCGGAAACGCTCTCGTTTCTCTCCAGCCCGGAGGTGGTCACGGCGATGGCCTTTGCCGGCACGCTCGATTTCAACCCGGCCACCGGCACGTTAACGGCGAAAGACGGCACGAAGATTCAATTCGAGCCGCCGCACGGCGAAGAGCTGCCGGCCAAGGGTTTTGCCAAGGGGGGAGAGGGTTTCGAGGCGCCGGCGGACAACGGCGACACGCTCAAAGTTGAGATTCCAGAGGGGAGTCAGCGGCTGGCGCTGCTGGAGCCCTTCCCGCGCTGGGACGGCAAGGATTTCGCCAAACTGCCGATTCTGATCAAGGCGAAGGGGAAATGCACGACCGACCACATCTCCCCGGCGGGCCCGTGGCTGAAATTCCGGGGCCACCTGGACAAGATCAGCGACAATATGTTCCTCGGGGCGACCAATGCCTTCACCGGCGAAACCGGCAAGGTGACCGATGACCTGACCGGCGAGAGCGGCCAGACGCCGTCCAAAGTGGCGCGCCATTACAAGGCCGAGGGCATCGGCTCAATCGTGATCGGCGACGAGAACTACGGCGAGGGTTCCAGCCGGGAACACGCCGCCATGTCGCCGCGGTTTCTGGGCGTGAAAGCGGTGCTGACCAAGAGTTTCGCCCGGATTCACGAGACAAACCTCAAGAAGCAGGGGATTGTGCCGCTCACATTCTCCAATCCGTCCGATTACGACAAGTTCGAGGAGAAGGACCGCGTGAGCGTCACGGGGCTGGCGAATCTGGCGCCCGGCAAGCCGGTGGAGGTGGTCATTCACAAGGCCAACGGCCAGGAGGTCAAAATCCAGGCGAACCACAGCCTGACCCAGCAGCAGATCGGCTGGTTCAAAGCCGGCTCGGCATTGAACGCCCTGAGCAACTGAATGAACGTCTACCCAGCTCGCAACGCGAGCGTGAGGGGGAGGCTTGTCCCGAAGAGTCGCCCGAGGGGCTCCATGCCGCTTAAGGCACATGGAGGGGGCGACGCGAGCCCATTCAAATGATCACGAAGGAAACGCTGGCCAACTACATCCGCAAGGCGTTGCCCGACGCGGAAGTGTCGGTGGCCGACAAAACCGGGATGATGGATCATTTCATCGTCAGGGTCGTGTCGTCACAGTTCGAGGGCAAGTCGCTGCTGGACCGGAACCGGCTGGTCTACCAGGCGTTGAACGAGCCGATATCGGACGGCCGGATCCACGCGGTGGAGATTAAGGCGGAAGCGCCGGCAAAGAGCGGTCAGTCAACGTAAGAAGTGGAGTTATCAGGATTAAGGATTAGTGAAGAAAAAGCGGATTAAGGGGTATAAAGTTCAGACCAGGCATAGGATTGAACATTCATCGGAACCAAGGAGTCACAACCATGGCAGACACACTGGCACAGGAAGTCAACAATGAGATCAAAGCGAACAAGATATTGATTTACGGCAAAGGCACCAAGACGCAGCCGCAGTGCGGATTTACGGTCGAGACGATTCAGTTTTTTCAGAAATACGGCTACCCGTTCGAGGTGATCAATGTCCTCGGCAACAATGAAAAGCGGGAGTACCTCTCCAAACTGACCAACTGGCCCACGCTGCCGAAGGTCTTCATCAACGGCACCTTTTACGGCGACACCGACATCCTCGATGAGATGGAGCGGAAGGGCGAGGTCAAACCGCTGCTGGATTCCGTGTTCAATCAGAAATAAGGGTCCAGGGTTCGGGGTCCGGTAAAGACAACGACTGTCTCTTCGCGCAAATCATTGACCAGTCGCTGCGTATCCTTCGCTCTTAGTCCTCCTGGACCCTGACCCCTGACCCCTGGACCCTCAAAACGCCTTACCGCCGAGCTGCTCCTCTTTGGCACCACCTTCATCTGGGGCAGCACCTTTATCGTCCTGAAATGGGGACTGACAGAATGGTCTCCGCTCTTCCTGCTGGCGGTGCGCTTCACGATTGCTGCAGGGCTCTATGCGGTCCTGTTCCCGTCGGCCGTGAGGAGATTGTCCGCCGCCGTGCTCCGGCGCGGCTCTCTGCTGGCTCTGTTCTTTACGTTGGGCTGCGTGCTTCAAACCGTCGGATTGCAGTATACCACCGCCTCCAAATC
>DATJYI010000238.1:0-7306 GCA_035499635.1 Nitrospiria bacterium
ATTGTGGGTGTAGTCGATCTGTCCTCTGACGCTGTCGGCGATCAGCAGCTCGATCAGGGCGCGCGGGGCTGAGACGATCAGCAGCACCAATGCCAGCCCGATCGCCCCCGCCACGATGGCCTTGCGCGTCATGGACTAAGCCTCACCTGAGCGGTCTGAATGTCCCAGTCTGTCCACAGGGCCGGACAGTGCGCCGGGCGTCCCGCGCCGGAATGAACGGGGGCAACGGCCGTCACCCGCGCGCGCTGGAACAATCCGGAAACGTCCCGTAGCTGCGATCATCGCTGACGAAGTGGCTGGGCCGGGTCGCCGGACATGGACGCTCCACATGTCACATCCGACCTGCAAAGGCACATGATGCGCGTGACCAACACGACGTTGGTATATGTCACGTCTCTGATTCAACCTTGCTGATGTGATGATCCGGGAGGGCGGGACGACTCGTGCGGTGGGGAGCGGACTCTGAATCTGGTTGGGCGACGCATTCCTTACTGTCGCGGCTGGTGATCCGTTGGACTGGATCACCCCAACACTCCACATCCCGCATGGTAAAATGCAGTCCCTCAGCATCCAACGCCCTCCTGAGGTATCCGTAAATTATAGCCGTCGCCTTCAAACTATTCAAATACACAAAAGTGGTGTTGCATTTATCACTCACATGTAATATTTTGATTTTACAGCTGTATTTTATAGCCCTTTAAACGGGTTGGATTTTTTGGTAACTCGTAGTGGCAAGATGTTGACAAATGGCTGGACAGGCGGTTACCTGCTCAATGAACATGATACAATGCCGGAACCCAAATCTTTGAGACTTTGACGTGATGAAGATGGAGTGGTCCACGGCGAATGCACATCCCGAAGGACTCGGCCTCATAGTAGAGAGGAAGGAATAGGCGATGACTCATCAGTGGCGGATCGCATGGGTAATCGGGATGACGCTTGTGCTGATCGGTGTTGGCCAGAGCTGGTCGGCTGAGACGACTCTCTCAACAGCGACCGGTTACGTGGATCGCGGAAACACCCGATACAATGAGGGGGACTATCCCGGCGCGATCGCCGATTTCACGAAGGCCATCGAGCTCGATCCGAACAATGCCGACATGTACAACTTCCGCGGAAACGCGTATGACATCAACGGCATGAAGGACCTGGCCCTCGCCGATTACGCGAAGGCGATCGAGCTCAACCCAAACAATGCCGACGCGTACGAAAGCCGCGGGAGCATCTACCTGCGTCAGGGCCAGCCGGATTCGGCCATGGCCGATTTCAACAAGTCAATCGAGCTCAATCCCAAAAATGCCGAAGCGTACGAGAACCGCGGAACTGCCTATGACGTCAAAGGCCGGCCGGATCTGGCAATCGTTGAATTCACAAAGGCCATTGAGCTGTCTCCCAAAGATGCCGACATCTACAACAACCGCGGCAACGCGTATTCGGCCAAGGGCCAATACGCGTTGGCCATTACCGATTACACGAAGGCCATCGATCTCTATCCGACCTTCGTGAACGCGTTTATCAGCCGCGGAAAGGCCCACGCGCAGAATGGCGAGGAAGCCCAGGCCATGGATGATTTCAACAAGGCGGTCGAGCTTGACTCCAGCAATGCCGAAGCGTGGAACAGTCGCGGAACCGCCTTTGCACATAAGAATGAGGATGTCCAGGCCATCTACAACTTCACCAAGGCGATCGAAAACGATTCCAAGTATGCTGCGGCCTACTATAACCGCGGAAACTCGAATGAGCACAAAGGCCAGACGGATCAGGCCATTGCCGACTTCAATAAGGCGATACAGCTCAATCGAAATTACACGAACGCCTATAATAACCGCGGGAATGTCTATCTGCAGAAAGGCGAGTATGCCCAGGCCATCGCCGACTATACGAAGGCCATCACACTCAATCGGCTGTTCCCCATTGCCTACAATAACCGCGGGAACGCCTACGCGGCGAACGGCCAGCCGGATCCGGCCATCGCCGATTACAACAAGGCGATCGAGCTGAATCCCCGGTATGCGGTGGCCTACCACGGCCGCGGGAACGCACAGTACGACAAGGGCCAGTACGATGCCGCCATTGCCGATTACACAAAGGCCATCGAGCTCGATCCCCGGTATGCGGTGGCCTATGACAACCGCGGGAACGCCCATGTGGCGAAGGGCCAGACGGATTTGGCCATCGCCGATTATACGAAGGCCGTTGAGCTGAATCCCAAGGATGCCGAAGCCTACTACAACCGCGGGAACGCATATGAACACAACGGCAAGCCGGATCTGGCCATCGCCGATTACACCAAGGCCATTGAAGTCGATCCTAATCACGCCTTGTCCCATAATAATCGCGGGAATCTCTATGCGGCAAACGGCCAGACCGATCTGGCCATGGCCGATTACACCAAGGCCATTGAGGCCGATCCCCAATATGCGCTGGCGTACTACAACCGCGGAAACGCCTACGAGCGCGGCGGCAAGATCGATCAGGCCATCGCCGATTACACCAAATCGATCGGGATTGATCCCAAAAGAGCGTTGGCGTATTACGGCCGGGGGATTGCGTATACCGGCAAGGGTCAATTTGACTTGGCCATTGCGGATTTCGAGAAGACCATCGCCATGAACCCAACACCCGGATATGCGTATCTCAGGTTGTTGACGGCGACCTGGCTGGGGAAGGGCAAGGACGACAAGGCCATCGGCGAACTCCGACACTTCGTCACCGCTGATCCTACGGAGAGCTGGGTCCGCACTCTTTCACGCTACTATCTGGGCATGGATAATTTGAACGAGCAATCCGTGCTGGCCCAGGCCGGGAAGGGCAAGGAGGCGAAGGAGCGGCTCTGCGAAGCCTATTTCTATCTCGGTGTCAAACGCCTCGCCGCCGGGAACAGGGAGGGGGCCGCGGACTATTTCACCAAGAGCGTGGGCACGGGGGAGACGACCGCGACGGAGTATCAGTCGTCAAAAGCCCTGCTTGAGCTGATGAAGAGCAAGAAAATCTAGGCGGCGTCCGGAGCAGGGGATGGCGGTCATTTGTGCGCGTCCTTGCCTTTGTGCTCCGAGGCATGGACGATCTTCATAATCTCCTGCAACTGCCCTTTCATCGTCTTCAAGAACGTCGGCAGGTCGCGTTCATATTTGGCGGCCCGCCTCGACAGTTGCTTGCGGGCGCCCGCGATGGTGAAGCCCTCGTCGTAGAGCATGGTCTTGATCTGCATCACCATCTCGATATCCTTGGGCTCGTATGTCCGCTGACCGCCACGGTTCTTCCTCGGACGCAGCATCGGAAACTCCATTTCCCAATACCGCAGGACGTACGCCTCCAGCCCCGTCAATTTGCTGACTTCACTGATTTTGTAGAACAGTTTGTCGGTCTTGAGTGCCGGCGGCTTCATTGTCTCGCTCTCAGCCGGGAGTATGAATGGCGGACGATTCGAAACGGGGGGCTGTGCTGAATCGAGCGGGTGCGCCCCCCTCTACCGTCCCACTTCCGGCCCGTGCCGTGCACATGGCGCCCCCCTTTCACGCCTGCGCGGTGCGCCGGCGGATTCTTCCCGGACGGCGTATGCCGACGGCGCCCACCTTCAATCCGATATGAATGCGGTTGCTGCACGAACCGTCCATGATGTCACACCCCACATCCCGCCCCGCGGGGTTTATTTATTCACGTATTTTTTGAAGACCTGGCTGGGGCGGAAGGTGACGACCTTGCGGGGGGTGATGCCGATCTCCTCACCGGTCTTTGGATTGCGCCCTTTGCGCGCCCGCTTGCTGCGCACCACGAAATTCCCGAAGCCGGCGATCTTGACCGTCTCCCCCTTTTGCAACGTGTTCTTGACAACGGATAAAACCAGTTCGACGATTTCCGCGGCCTCCTTCTTCGAGATGCCGACTTTCTCGTAGATCTCCGA
The DNA here is from genome assembly GCA_035499635.1 of Nitrospiria bacterium. Taxonomy (GTDB): domain Bacteria; phylum Nitrospirota; class Nitrospiria; order JACQCE01; family JACQCE01; genus JACQCE01. The sequence goes on from DATJYI010000238.1 coordinate 3,905, forward strand.
CGCCAGATCGACCTTCCTCATCCCTCGCTCCTTTCGCGCCGCCGCCGCGCCTTCCCGGCGGCCTCCTACGATTCACGCCCCCGTCGACTCCGCTTCGACGGCCGCCTGCCGTTCCGCCGCGTCTGCCCGTCCGCCCGCGGCGACGCCCGTTGCACCGAGCCCTCGCCGGCATGACTCCGCAGCAATTTATACTCAATGCTGTCCGCCAGCGCCTGCCAGCTGGCTTCGATGATGTTCTCGGAGACCCCCACGGTCCCCCACTTGCGCTCCGCGTCACCCGATTCGATCAGCACCCGCACCCGCGACGAGGTGCCCGCCCCCGCGGCCAGGACGCGGACCTTGTAATCAAGCAGCCGGACTTCCTGCAGCTCCGGATAGAATTTCTCCAGCGCCTTGCGCGGCGCGTTATCCAGCGCACCCACCGGGCCGCGTCCCTCGGCCGCCGTATGCTCGATCACGCCGTCCACTTTCAACTGGATCGTCGCCTCCGAGACGGCCTCTTCGCCTTCCCGCCGTTTCTCCACGATCACGCGGAAGCCGATCAATTCAAAAAACCGCCGGTAGCCGCCGACCGCCTTCTTCATCAGCAGTTCGAACGAGCCTTCCGCCCCTTCAAACTGATAGCCCTGCCCCTCGAGCGTTTTCAACTGATCGAGCAGGGACGCCAGGCTTGGGTTGCTTTGGTCGATGATCACATGGTAAGCGGCCGCCTTCTGCAACAAGCTGCTCCGGCCCGACGCATCGGAAATCAGCACCCGCTGATGGTTGCCGACCAGCTCGGGCCGGATGTGCTCGTAGGTGAGCGGGCTTTTCCGGATTGCGTGCACGTGCACTCCGCCCTTGTGGGCGAACGCGCTCTCGCCGACGTACGGCTGGTGGGTCGGCGGCTGCAGGTTGGTGATTTCCCAGACGAACCGCGACACTTCCTTCAACCGGGCGAGTTGGGCGTCGTCCAGACAGCGGCGGTTCATTTTCAACTGCAGGTTCGGGATGATCGCGCACAGGTCGGCGTTGCCGCACCGTTCACCCAGGCCGTTGACCGTTCCCTGCACCTGCATCACACCCAGCTCCGCCGCGGTCAATGAATTGGCGACCGCCACTCCGCCGTCGTTGTGGGCGTGAATGCCCAGCGGAGTCCGGACGTCCGCCGTCACCGTGCCGATGACCTCCCTGACGTTCCAGGGCATCGTCCCGCCGTTGGTGTCGCACAGGATCAGCCGCTCCGCTCCGGCCGCCTCCGCCGCCTTCAGCGTTCGCATGGCGTAACCGGGATTGGCCGCGTAGCCATCGAAGAAATGCTCGGCGTCGTAGAACACGCGCCGACCGTGCCGGCGCAGGAAGCCGATCGTCCCATCGATCAATTGGAGGTTGCGTTCGAGCGACGTGCCCAGCGCCTGGGTCACATGAAAATCCCAGCTCTTGCCGAAGATCGTGACGATCTCGGTCTCCGCGTCCAGCAGCGCCCGAAGCGCGGGGTCCTGATCGGGCGACGAACCGGCGCGGTGGGTTGCGCCGAACGCGACCACGGTCGACCGGTCAAGACGCAGCTTGCGCACCTCTTTGAAATAGAGGATGTCCTTCGGATTCGCGCCGGGCCATCCGCCCTCGATGCAGGGGATGCCCAGTCCATCAATCTTCTCGGTGATGCGCAGTTTGTCTTCGACCGAATAGGACACCTCCTCCGCCTGCGCGCCGTCGCGCAGCGTGGTGTCGTAGAGCTCGATTGCGGGCGGCCCCGCGCCACGATCCGTCCGTCGTGTCGGTCTCATGTGCGCGCCGCCGCCCCCAACCCGCCCAAGTTGAATGCCTCGTGCAGCGTCCGCACGGCCAATTCGGAGTATTTGTCCTCGATCACGCAGGAAATCTTGATCTCGGACGTGCTGATCATCATGATGTTGATGCGTTCGTGGGCCAGCGCCCGGAACATTCGGGAGGCGACGCCGGAATGGGTCCGCATGCCGACGCCCACAATGGAGATCTTGGCGATGCCCTCCGTCAACTGCACGTCGCGCGCGCCGACCTCCTTCGCCACCCGTTTCACGATCTCGAGGGCGTTGGCGCTTTCGTCCCGCGGCACCGTGAACGAAATGTCCGTGGTATTTTCCTGGCTGACGTTTTGAATGATCATGTCGATGATGATCTCCGCGTCGGCGACGGCGCCGAAGAGCGCCGCGGCCACGCCGGGTTTGTCCGGCACGCCGATGATGGTCACCTTCGCCTGGTTGCGATCGCAGGTCACTCCGGATACCGTCACTTTCTCCATTTCCGCATTCTCCTCATCGATCCAGGTGCCGGGGCCCTCAACGAACGTCGACTTGACCACGACCGGCACGCGGTAGGTCATGGCGCACTCGACCGATCTCGTCTGCAGCACCTTCGCCCCCAGGCTCGCCAGCTCCAGCATCTCCTCATACGACACGCGATCTAACCGCCGTGCGGTTGGAACAATATTGGGATCGGCCGTGTAGACGCCGTCAACGTCCGTGTAGATTTCGCACCGGTCCGCCCCCAGCGCGGCCGCGATCGCCACGGCCGTCAGGTCGGAACCGCCCCGTCCCAGCGTCGTGACATCCGATTTTTGATTGATGCCCTGGTAGCCGGCGACGACGGGCACCAGCCCCTCGGACAGGGTTTCGCGCAACCGGTCGCCGCCCACCTTTTCGATCCTGGCCTTCGTGTGCACGCTGTCGGTCTCGATGCCCACCTGACGGCCCGTCAGCGAGCGCGCCGGACAGCCCGTCTCCTGCAACGCCATCGCCAGCAGGGCGATCGTCACCCGCTCGCCGGTCGAGACCAGCATGTCCGTCTCTCTCGTGTCCGGCTGATTTGCCACCTGTTTAGCCAGCTTGATCAGCCGGTCGGTTTCGCCCTGCATGGCCGACACCACGACCACGACGTCATCGCCGTCGGCGCGGCTCTTGGCCACCCGTCCGGCCACGTGCTTGATCCGCTCGATCGTCCCCACCGAGCTGCCGCCGTACTTTTGCACCACCAGGGGCATTAAACTTTTTTCCCCCTCACCTTCCCTCTCCCCTCACCCGCGCCTCTCCCCTCAAGGGGGAGAGGCGCTGCACTCCGTCTCCCGGCACGTTCACCGGACGAACCGTTCGATCAACTGGTAGCCCTCGTGCACGACGATCCCGGTCGCCTCGGCATCCGGCTCCGCGTAGGGGCGTCCGGATGCCTTGACCGGGGAGTTCGCGCCATGGTGATAGAACAGGTAGGGCACCGGACCACTCGTATGCGTCTTCATCTTCACGGGATTCGGATGATCCGGCAAGATCAGGATCTTGTGCTCGCCGAACGAGGGAAGCCCCTCACGGATCGTCCCCACCACATCGGCGTCGAACCGCTCGATCGCCGTCACCTTCGCCGCCAAATCCCCCATGTGGCTCGCTTCGT
>DATJYI010000239.1:0-7083 GCA_035499635.1 Nitrospiria bacterium
CGGGCCGGTGAAGCTGGCGAGGAGGACAAGACGGAGATTGTTCATGTTGGAATCGATGGCGGACGCGCTGAATTCGCGGCGGAATGGAAGCTTTCTGTGGCTTCGACTTGCCGCCGGCGAGACGAGGAAATTGGCCGCGACGGTTGGAGCGGTTTGGCGTTCGCTTCTGAGGCGCGCCGGGCAGTCCTAAAGGCGTCAAAATGCGGGCGGCCCTTGCAAAGGCCGCGCGCCCTCACATGGTTTCGCGCGCTTGCATCGCCATATCCATGTCGTGGGCCTGCTCGTCCTCAGCGTGCTCGGATCCGGAGTGCAGTGGGATCTGCTGCAGCTGTTCGCGTGGGGACGGATGATCTCGGAACATGCCCGGACGATGACGTTCGCGGCCGCGGTCGGCAAAACCTTCGACGGCGAAATGTGCCCCCTCTGCGGCATGGTGGCGGCGGCGACGAAACAGGAGCAATCGCTCCCCAACGCGCCGGATACGCAGAGCGAGAACAAACTCCTTCTTTTCTTCCAGTCCGGCGCGCGCGTCATCATTTCGGCGCCCGGCGTCGAGTTTGGCCCGCCGGGCGACGTGATGCTGCCGGCCGACGTTTGTTTTGTCCCGCCGGTTCCTCCGCCGCGTCAAGCCTGCGCCTGAGTAAATTCCTGCGGAACGCCGGCGGCTGACGTCTGCGCGCACCCTTCGAGCGCGGGCCCGTTTGGGCTGAAGACCCAGCCGGCGCCGGCGGTTCCCGTCCGATCCCAGCCGTTTGGGTGCATGGATCCCGTCGCCCCGCGCGAAGCGCTGGGCGGGTGGGGTGCGCACCAACGGTCCGCGAACTGAACCCGACAACCCATTGCTTTGATGCACATCCGTCCCTCTCTCCGCGTGACCGGCATTGCCGGCATCGCTCTCTTCGCACTCATTCCGCCGCCGGTCCAAGCGGCAGATTCAAGCGCCTCCGCCGAAACTGATGTGGTGCTCCTCCCGGCCCTGACCGTGAACGGCGCCGCATCCGCGGTGCCGGACCAATATCAAATTCCCGCGACCGTCCAGACAGTCGCTGCAGCGCAGATCGCCGACACGGTCAACGCCGTCGACCCCGAGGACATGCTCAAATACGAGCCGGACCTCTTTCTCCGCAAACGCAATTACGGCGACACGCAAGCCGTCCTCGCCACCCGCACGTGGGGGGTGAATTCCAGCGCCCGCAGCCTGGTATACGTGGACGGTGTCCCCCTCTCCGCGCTGATCGCCAACAACAACACGATCGGGGCGCCCCGTTGGGGCATGGTGGTGCCGGATGCCATTCAGAGTGTCGATGTGGTTTACGGTCCCTACGCCGCAGCCTATCCCGGCAACTCCATGGGCGCCGCGGTCGAGATCACGACGCGCATGCCCGACCGGCTGGAGGCGTCCGTCGCGACGACCGAGGCCTGGCAGGATTTTTCGCTCTACTCAACCCACAATACCTATGCGATGAACCAGACGGCCGTGACGGTCGGAGACCGGATCGGCAAGTGGTCGTTCTGGGTCAGCGCCAACAACGAGGGCAGCAACACCCAGCCGCTGCTCTTCGTGACGGCCGGCAGCCTGCCGACCGGGACCTCCGGCGGCATCATCGCTTGGAACAAACTCGGCCAGCCGGCCAACGTGCTGGGGGCTTCCGGGATTCTGGACGCCGACTTCGCGACCGCCAACGTCAGGGTGGCTTACGATTTCGCGCCCCAGATTCGCGCCACCTACAGCTTCGGGATCTGGGACGGTCGGACCAACTCCACCGTGCAGACTTATCTGCGCGACGCGTCGGGCCAGCCGACATTCGCCGCGGTATCCGGTTTTGCCAGCGGTTTTTACCAATGGACCCAGGAGCACACCATGCAGAGCCTGGCGATCAGATCGCGGGGGAGCGGCGCCTGGGACTGGGACCTGATTGGCAGTCTCTATGACTTCGACAAGGACACGCAGCGGTCACCCAGCTCGGCCTCGTCGAGCGGCACCACGCTGAGCACCGCGGGCAAGGTGGCGCTGCTGGGCGGCACCGGCTGGTCGACGGCAGACGCGAAAGCCGCGTGGCACCCCGACGGCCGCGCCTCGGGGCAGGAGCTGAGCTTCGGCGCGCATTACGACCGGTATGAACTGGTGAACCCCACCTACGTCACACCCGACTGGCGGTCCGGACGGACGTTCAGCTCGCTGGCCACCGAGGGCAACGGCGACACCGCGACCGCGGCGGTGTGGATCCAGGACGTCTGGCCGCTCGGAGAAAAGTGGAAGCTGACGGTCGGCGGCCGCTACGAATCCTGGCGCGCCTTCGACGGAGTGAATATCAACGGCAAGACGACGGTGATCCAGCCGGAGGAATCGTCGTCCAACTTTTCGCCCAAGGCGACGCTGGCGTGGAACGCGACGCCAGGTTGGACGCTGACGGCCCTTGCCGGGAACGCGTACCGCTACCCCACGGCGGGCGAACTCTATCAATTGGTCTCCACGGGTACGACCTTCACCTCGCCCGATCCGAACCTCCGGCCGGAGAAGGTCTGGGCGGAGGAGATTCGCGCCGAGCACAAGCTCAGCCATGGCCTCCTCCGGGTCTCCTGTTTCGAGGAGGACACGCACGACGCGCTGGTCTCCCAGTACAGCAGCCTGGTCCCGGGTTCCTCCACGCAGTACCAGTACGTGATGAACGTGGAGCACATCCGCAATCGGGGCGCGGAGATCTACCTCGATCAAAACGATATGCTGATTTCCGGGCTGGAGGTTTCCGGGAGCGTCACCTACGTCGACTCGCGCATCCTCGCGGACAGCGGCCAGGGCCAGCTGTCGGCGGCGGTCGGCAAGAAGGCCCCTTACGTTCCGATGTGGCGGGCCACCTTTGCCGTGACCTATCGACCCGTCCGAAGTCTGGCCTTGACGGTGGCCGGCCGCTACAGCGGGCAGCAGTACTCCACCGTCGACAACACAGACGTGAACCCCGACGCCTTCGGCGGATTTCAGGAGTTCTTCGTCCTCGACACGCACTTCAACTGGAAGTTCGCCCGTCGCTGGGCGCTGTCCGGCGGAGTGGACAATCTGCTCAATCGCAAATTCTTTCTCTACCATCCCTTCCCCCAGAGGACGGCGGTGGCTGACCTGAGTTTCTCCTTCTGACGGCGAGAAAGGCGCCAGCCCTCCGCTCGATCGAACACCACCGCCGCGAATCCGTCACCCGCCCATCGCCCGTCGTCGACTCCGTGGGCGCGAGATTGCCTGGCGGGCGGCAGAGCAGACGTGGATGAAGCGGCCAGATACTTTCTGCGCCTCCGGCTCCTTCCGGGAGCCGGAGGAAACTCCTCCAAGATTATGAAGACAAAACTGACCTCAATCCTCGCCCTGGGTGTCGCGTGCCTTGCACCAGCCTCGGCGCATGACACCTGGCTGCAAACGAACACCGCGGTGGTGCGCTCCGGCGACGCCGTGTATATAGACTTTGTCCTCGGGAACCATGGCAACGACCACCGGGACTTCAAAATTGCCGGCAAACCGAGCCTGGCTGACAGCTCAATTGTCGTCGTGGGCCCGGATGGCGCGCCAATGGATCTGAAATCCCAGTTCACGGATCGCGGCTATGCCCCGAAGGAAGGATTTTGGACCGCCCGGTTCGAGCCGGTGAAGCCCGGACTTTATCTCGTGGTGCAGCAATCGGACCAGGTGGCCCCCTATGCTCCCGAACGTGTAGTCCGCAGCGCCAAGACGTTCTTCCTCGTCAGCGAGGACCTCGACCGGGTGCCCGAGTCCGCGCCGGGCTACGACCGCGAACTGGGGCATCCCCTCGAACTGGTGGCGGAGGGGAATCCCGTGGCGCCCATGGGTCCCGGCATGCCGATCACGGTGAAGCTCGTATTCCGCGGGCAACCCCTGGCCGGCGAGAGGGTCTCGTTCATTCCCATGGGCGGAACGTTGGCCGCCGATTTCGACCCCCGCTTTGAACGCCGTACCGATTCATCCGGGCGGGCCGAATTCGCGCCGGAAGAGGCCAACTATTATCTGGTCGTCGCTCACCATGTGGTGCCGGAAACGGGGCCGAAATACGACCGGATCATGTACAGCGCCACCCTCACCGTCATCGTGCCGGCGATCTGCCCCTGCTGCGGGGAGTGACACTCGAAATCCCGGCTCCTTCAGTCTGCGGTTTTTTCCGATCCGCTCATCGCCGCCATGATCAGAACCGCGGTGGCAACCCCCAGGAAGGCGCCTGCCACCATGTCGCCGACAAAATGGAAATCGGCTCCCCACAGGCCGACGGGAACTGCGATGGCGTACGCACTCCAGAGCCACCGCCACCGGGGGAACCGGACCCAGAGGACCGCCGCGAGTGCCCATGCCTGTGTCGTGTGGCCGGAGGGAAAGGACTCCCAGGCCGCGCCGCCGTGGAAGAAATGAAATCCCAGCGTGTGGTTGGAGATCCAGGAGGAATTGTCTCCGAGCCAGGTCTCTGGCCAGGTCCGGCCGAAAACGTACTTGAGCAATTCCTTGGCTTGGTAGGAGACGATCACGGCGAGTGCAGCTTCCATCCCGAATCGCCAAGGGCCTTTGGGTCGCCAGTCGGATCCCAGCGCCCGAATTCCAGTAACCACCAGGCCCAGCACCGCCAACGCTTGCAGCGGATCGACGAGATGCGTCAAAGCCACAAAAGAGATCGGACGCCGTAGGTGGAAAAAGCTCCAGGTCGACGCCGGTCCGTCGACGAACCGGACGCAAATTCCGGAGCAAACGGCCCATGCCGCGACAAACCAAAGGCATCGGCGGAGCACGAACCGCGGACTTTTTTCCCGGGGCGGCATCAGAATGTTTTTTGAGGCCGAATCCCAATGGCGTCCAGTCGCGATTCTCAACGAAACTGTGCTCCGACGGAAATCCGCCCTCTTGTCCCGCCACGGGTGTTGCGCCTGCAACGCAATTCCGGAGCATGCTGGCACACGGCGGGCCCTTCCGCGCCAGCCGGGTCAAGCCAACGCTAGAGGGATTGCCGCACCACACTTTGCGCATTGCGCTCCGTTCGGAGCAGCCCGCGGCAGCAGAGCAGCACTGCAGCAGTGGCCGGGCAGCAATACGCCGATAATCAAGCACCCACAGGGCAGCGACAATGTGGGATCACGCCGCCACCGGGCCGCCGCCCGGTCCGGGCGGATAGAACCGCAGCGCGGCCCAATTGATCAGCACGAGGATGGCGATGCCGGGAAGCCCGATCACCACGCTTTGAATCGCCCATTCCACGGCCGCCCGTTCGCCGATCAAGCCCGGGGCGGCGGCCGTCAGGACTGCGGATGCCGCCATGCCGGCCAAAAACGCGGGAGCGGCCAGATACCAGCGCGCTCCGATCGCATGCAGGAAGAGGCGAAAGGCACCCACAAAGACCAACAACTGTACAACCATGACGATCGCGCCGGAAGGCGAGGGATGCGCGGTCAGCGCCCAATTGAGCCACGGCGCGCAGAGTGCAAGGGTCACGGCCGACCGCACGCGGCCCCACAGCGCGGCGAGCAATGGGGCGTAGAACATGGGCAGCAGCCGCGGCCCCAGCTGAGCATCGCCGGGCACGGGGATCAGGTGCACCATGAACGGGAACATCACCGACAGGCAGAGCAGAATCCCCAGTTCGCGAGCGAGGGAGACAGTGAGAAAACGCGGGACCGGTCGGACGCCGACGGCAGATTCAGACATGGTGAGTTGTTTTGAGTGGTGCGGCAGTGGGTACGGGGCGGACGGCTCGGGCCAGAAAGTGGTCGGCTTCATCTTCAACCTCCACCGCATCGAGCCCAGCTTTGCGGAGAAGGCGCGCCAGATCCCTGGGGAACGGCAGAAGGTGCTGGTGCAGCGAGGGCGGACCGTGGCGATGCACGCCGTTGACGAACGCCCGACTGCAGGTGTGCGCGATCCAGAATGCCCCGCCGGGCCGCAGCGCGACAGCGAGCCGGCGCGCTGTCGTTGCGTGGGGAACGAGGTGCGGGAAGACATTGAAACAGATCACGTGGTCAAACGATGCCGGCGTAAGCCGCAGTATCTCGGCGTCGCCCCGGCGCAGCGTTACCTGGGGCGGCAGTTGGCGCTGCCTGGCCAGGCTCAGGAATGCCGGTGAAATGTCGAAGGCGACCACCCGCCCCGTCGGGCCCACCAAGGCCGCCAGGACCCCGGTCAGACGCCCGGTCCCGCAGCCGGGCTCAAGCACACGGTCGCCGGGCTTGATCTGCCACCGACGGATAAAGGCATCAAGGACACGGCGTTCGTTCGCCGTGAAGGTCCGCCACCGGTCGTCGCTGGCGAGTTGGTCAAAACAGAACCGAGCGGCAGAGGTCATCGATCGTGCCTCCAATGGCGGCTAGAAACGATAGGTGAAGCTCAGCCGAGCTTCCCGTGGTTCGGCCGGGTGCAGGTGCACGTCGTCGACCCCGTCCGCCGGTTCGCCCGGCAGGCGGGAGGCGTAGTAGTAGGCGATATCGTCGTTGGCGCGGTTGAGGATGTTGAGCACGTCGAGATCGATCTCCCAGGCACGCCGATGCCAGCCGATCCGACCGTTGAACGTGATCGACGATGGTCCCGTGACGGAACCATCCTCGATCAGGGGCTGCGGGCCGAAATAGCGCAGGCGGAGGCTGCCGACAAACCCGGAGGTGAAGTTCACGACGGCGCCGGCCGAGGTGACGGTCTTGATGGAGTTGGGCAGATAGGAACCGAGGTGCGGGGCATCGCCCTCGAGTTCGCGATAGCGGGCATGGGTGAAGGCCAGGTCGGCGTCGAGCGCCAGCCAGCTCGCCACCCGGTAGAAATTGGCCAGCTCAACCCCATAGCGGCGGGTGGGGCCGGAGGCCTCGGTTCCCCCCGAGTCCCCGGAAAAAACCAGCTCCGAATCCAAGTCCAGGGCCCAGAGCGAGACCGTGCTGACCAAGCCGGGCACGACGGCCGTGCGCAGGCCCAGCTCGGCGCTGGTGGCGCGCACCAAGGGCTTTGCCCGAGCGGTGGGCAGGCCGGTGGCCGGATCGACGGTGGTGAGGACGCCCCGGGCATCGTTGCTGTGAAAACCAAAGCCGCCGTTTAGATAGACCTCGGTCTTCTTCCACGGA
>DATJYI010000240.1:0-4261 GCA_035499635.1 Nitrospiria bacterium
CGAGACCAACAGCGCGGGGATCAACAGCGCGACTGAAAACAGATAGGAAGGCGCCACCGGGTTGACCCGCCTCGCCTCCACGGCGACCGGCGCTTCACGCAGGGACGCATCATCATCCGGTCTCTTCCAGAGCCGGCCGCCGAGCGACCGGCGAGCACCCCCGACGCCGATGCTCGACATCAGCCACATTTCCCCGCAAAGAATGGCCAGCGCGCTGACAAATAAGAGCCAACCCGAAAAACCGTGGAAGAAACCCTCCGCGACCCACACCCCGTACCGGTCGACCAGGAATCCCGTGACGCCGATCCGAAAGCCGTTCAAGGCGATCGCAATGGGAATGCTGGACAAAAAGAGCGCCGCCCGTTTCCACATCCGATCCCGGTAGAGATAGGCGCAGAGCAGCGCGAGCGAACTGAGCGGAAAAAGATAGCGCAGCCCGCTGCAGGCCTCGACGACCTGGAGCTGAATCGGACCGAGATCGATCACGTTGCCTTCCCGGAAGGCCATGACCCCAGCCAGTTGCAGCACGCCCACACCCAGTTGCGTCGACAGCAACTGCAGTCTCCCTGACAGCCCCTGTTGAAGAAAATCGGGCAGCGGAATCATCGTCAGCAGATAGCACAGGGGAAAGGCGATCGCGCCGATGCCGCGCGGTCCCACGACGGCGAGCAACAGTCCTGCGAGCACAATCCAGAAGGAGAGATGAATCATCACATAGAGCGTCGCCAGCGTGCCGGCGAAATAGAGGGCCAGTCCGGCCAGGATCACCGGGACACCCCACCAGGAACCCCGCAAATGCATCCCCCGAAGCCGGTCTCGCCGCTGCCAGATCAGATAGCCGCTGATCACCGGGACAAAAAAGCCGTGGCTGTAATTCTCATCCACAATCCATTTGTGGACCAGATAAGCCAGCCCGTCGTAGTAGAGCGCGCCAAGCAGGAGGGCCGGCACGAGCATCCACGCCCACGGCCGAAGCCATTTCCAGCGCGCGCCGACAGCGGCGGCCGCTTGCATCCCGGTCTGCGAGATTATCCGATCACTCTTTTCCATAAGACCTGAACGGCGAATTTCGGCAGAGCCGTCTGCCTGATGATCCGGCTGGGTTGCGTGATCAACCGGTAGAACCACTCCAGATGGAGGTGCCGGAACGAGAGCGGCGCCCGTTTGATTCGACCGGCGAGCACATCAAAGGTGCCGCCGACCCCCTGGCACACCTTCACGTCCAGCTGATTCAGATAGCGGCCCATCCATTGCTCCTGTCGGGGACTGCCCAGCGCGACGAAGAGCACGTCCGCGCGGGAGGCATTGATCCGCCGGATCAATTCGGGCATCTGATCGTCCTGGAGGTAGCCATGCTCCTGACCGACGATCTGGAGGTGAGCGTATCGCCGTCGCAGCGCATCGGCCGCCAAGTGGTTCACTTCCGGGCTGCCTCCGAAGAGAAAGAGCCGGTAGCCGCGCACGACGGACCGCTCGCAGATCGCCAGCATCAGGTCCGATCCGGCGACCCGTTCCATGCGCCCCAAGCCCAGCCATCGGGCGGCGAAGACCACGCCGGCGCCATCCGGAATCAGCAGGCCGGCCCGGGGCAGGAGCGACAGCAATCGACGGTCCCGCCGCGCCTTGATCACCTTCTCGGGGTTCACGGCGATCACCATTTCCGGCCGGCCGGCCTCGATGATCTCATCGACGCGATCGAGCGCCTTCCTCATGTCGACGCAGTCGACGGGCACGCCGAGGAGTTCAACTCTGAGCGGCTGCATACACACCTTTCCTGACCCACTCCCTGAGAAGCGGCAACTCCGCCTCCCACTCGTCGGGCCGCCGCTTCCCGCACCAGAGCTGCGTCGCGAATTCGTGCGGCAATGAGCCGAAATAATGCGCGCGGATGGTCGTGATGGGCTCCGTGGCGCCATAGACCTGCGACCGCCAGCCGCAGAGCGGATCACGTTCACCGCGGTGCCATGTCACCTCCCCGCCCCCCACCGCCATCGCCATGGCGTCGGGACGGCCTGGGAAAACGACGACGCCCAGCTCCGTGAGCGGCTCAGTGCCGCAATGCCAGTGCAGATCGAGCGTGTGGCGCCCCTGTCCATCCAGCCGGTCCCAGATCAGCCAGTGGCCGGGCGGACGGTGAACGATCGCGCGCCAATGCTCGACGCCTGGCGTCAGCCGGCCGTAGCCGTCGTGCCGGACGAGGAGCCTGAAGCCGCCGTCGGGCGTCACTTCGCGACGGACGATCGTGACCGCATAAGGATGGGACCAGATGAACGGCGTCTCCTGCACCGCCTGATCCTGCCCGTCCACCGTGACGGTATTATGGGCGCGCGTTCCGCGAAAATAGGTCCGCCAACGGGCGTCGCCGGTATAGGTGCCGGTTCCGGGATCAATCAGCAATGACTCACCTCCCCGCCGCACAATCACGGAGAGCGCGTCGGCGTGACCGTGGCCGTACGAGGGGGCCATACCCAGCGGACCGTGATCGACGATGACGTCGATCTGCCTGGCCTCGTCCCGCATGAGGGTGTATCCCGATTCGCCAAACGTGCGAACGTCCAGCCTGGGCAACGGGAATTGCCGATGCTGAACCTGACTGGGAGTGTCAATCGATGCATACGACAATCTCAGCGTTTCTGACAGTGCATACCCGTGATCGCCGTCGCCGATGGCGGGCAGCCCGTCCGGTCGGGCGGCAAACGAGGTCAAAAATTGCCGGCCGCGGGCATGGGCCTGAACAATGGCCGAGTGAACGGCCTGTTGACGATGGGTCAGGAGCGCAATGACCAGACCGTACAGATCAACGATCAACTGCAAATACCAGAAACTCTGTTCGACGCCGCCCCCGTCCGGCGCGATCTGATGGTCCGACTCCCGCTCCAGCAGGGCGAGGCCGGCCTCGCTCCACCGGGCAGCGCCCTCCAGCTCCGGAAACAGCAGCCCGGCATAGACGAGCCCCGCCCCTTCCGCCACAGTGTGATTGCCCCGAGACGAGTGGAGCGACGGGCGGCGGGCGATCAACGAGGCATGCGAATCAACGATCCCGAGCAGCGCCTGCCAGACCGGCTCGGCCTGGCCGAGCCTGATCAGCGCCGCTCTGGCCAGATCAGTCGCGTGACAGAGGGCGAGAATCCGGAGCGCGCATTCCATGGCGGAGACATAGTGGATCCCCTGAAGCGGCGGATTCGCCCCCGCCCACGAACAGAGCTGATCTTTCAACAGAATTGCCGCCTGGTCGCCCCGTCCGCCTGTGACGCTGTCGGCAATCAATCCCAGCACCACCAGATGTTGCAACCGGGATGGCTCCCAGGCGATCCGGACATCTCCGAAGGGATTGCCCGTCCGATGGGGGATGGAGGCGAAGAATGTCTTCGGCCACCGGCGTCCCGTGTCTGGAGCCGAATGCCAGACGGCCGCGTCGCGTCTCCAGCGCCACCGGCAACCCAGCGCGCTGCCCTGGCCGTTCAACAGCGCCGCAACAACCTTATCATCCGGATCAAATGCCCATGGCAGATCGGGAAGCTGCCGCTCCGCGCCGGCGCAGAAGGCATAACGCGCGCTGTTATGCCGGCCCGCGCGGGAGGCGTTTCCGGCCACGGTATATCTGACGTGCATCGCCTTCAGGGCCCATTGGTCCAGGAGCCGGTGCAGCACCTCTTCGGGCTCCATGACGCTCAACCGTTTCACATACCATCTCAACTGCCCAAGCGCTTCCGTCATGGGTCCCGTCGATGCCCCGGCGCGACGATCAGATGGCATAGCATTGCCCCGCGCGCAGACTCATTACAGCAAGCTGACACGCCCTGGTGACCGCATAAATTTCGTTGAATGGGATGACCGGCTCCCTCCCCTCAGCGAGCGCCCGGATGAACTGGTCCATCTCGGCCTGAAATCCCTTGTCGCGTCCCCGCGTGGTGAAGGCGCGTTTCCGGCCGCCGGCATAGAATTCCGATCGAACGAAATCGTCCATGATCAACGCCTTCCCGTCGCCAAATACCTCAAGGCGCTCCTTGGCCACGCCGCCCTCCCCGCCGGAGGCGTAGACGACCGTGCCGATCGACCCGTCCCCGAAGGAGAAGGACAGCAGGCTCTGATCGTCCATGACTCCCGACTCATGCAGACCAATCCGCCGTGCATGCACCGACACGGGCGGCGCGCCGCACAGATACTGCAGGTAGTCGACGAAATGGCAGGCCTCCCCCACGATCCGGCCGCCGCCCACATCGGGATCCTGCGTCCAGTGCTCCGGGGGGAGCGCACCGGC
>DATJYI010000241.1:0-4438 GCA_035499635.1 Nitrospiria bacterium
CTCGACCGTGACCGATCTGGGGCAGGAGACAATGAGACGGAAGCTGCCCGAACTGGACGCGGTCTTTTACCTGCCGTACGATTTCGGCTGGTCGGTCCGGCGCACGCTGGAGTCGATCCGGCCGACGCTGTTTCTGTTCGCCGAGACGGAATTGTGGCCGAATCTCCTGCTGGCGCTCCGGCGGCGGTACGTGCCATCGGTCATGGTCAATGGCCGCGTGTCGGAGCGATCCGTGCGACGGTACCGCTGGATCGCCCCGTTTATCCGTCAGGTCGTCCGGTCCGTCACCTCGCTGACCGTGCAACGGGAGGCCGACCGGGAACGGTTCATCCGGCTGGGCGCCAATCCGGCTCGCGTGACGGTGTGCGGGAATGTGAAGGCGGACGGGGCGGTGATCTCACCCATCGATGCCGCCGCGTTGCGGGCCGCGCTTGGACTGGGGACCGAGAAGCTCGTCATCTTCGGCAGCACCCACGATCCCGAGGAACGCATCGCGGCGAGGGCCTATCACGTGTTGCAGCGGGTGGAATCATCGGTGAGATTCTGCATCGCGCCCCGCCATCTGGATCGATGTCATGCCATCGAAGCGGAGTTGCGGTCGAAGGGCCTGACGCCGCTGCGGCGCAGCCGGCTTCCGCCTTCGGGTCGCTCATGGACGGACGCCTCGGAAGTCGTTCTGCTCGATACGATGGGGGAACTGGCGTCGGCCTACGAACTGGCGTCGGTCGTGGTGATGGGGGGGACGTTCGCTTCCATCGGCGGTCATAATCTGCTGGAACCGGCGGCTGCGGGGCGGCCCGTGCTCTTTGGTCCCCACATTGGCCAGTGGCGGTCGCTCGCCGATGAACTGGTGGCGGCCGGAGGGGCGGAGGCGGTCGGTTCGGCGGCGGAGTTGGACGCCGCGCTGCGAAGGCTGCTGTCCGACGACACCCTGCGACAACAGATGGGGGAAGCGGCGCGGGCCTATCTGCGCCGTCAACAGGGGGCTGCCGCAAGGACCATGGCGATCGTTGAACGTGTTCTGGAACGACCGGACGGCGACGAGGTCGTCCGTCTCACGCCATTGGGCCGTGGCCCGTGGGTTGAGCGAGGAGCGGCGCTGTCGGCCTGGTTGTGGAACGATGGACCATTGACCTCTCTGGTCAAGGGACTGTTGGCGCCGGCGGCCTGGGGATACGGCACGCTGCTCACGCTGCGCCGTTACTGGTACCGGCGCGGCTGGCTGACCGCGACGCGGCTGCCGGTCCGTGTGATCAGCGTGGGCAATCTGACCGTCGGGGGCAGCGGCAAAACGCCGGTCGTCATGGCAATCGCCCATCTGATCGCCTCGACAGGCCGTCAGATCGGCGTGATCAGTCGGGGCTATCTCGGATCGCGTCCCGGTGATCCGTTTCTGGTGTCCGACGGTCGCGCAATTCAGGCAACCGTGCAAGAGGCCGGGGATGAAGCGATCCTGATGGCGCGGCGGTTGGAGGGGGTTCCCGTGGCCGTGGGACGTGATCGCGCCGCAGCCGGCAAGTTGTTGATGTCGCTGAACCCAGCGCCCGAGATGCTGATCATGGACGACGGTTTCCAGCACCTGAAGTTGTATCGAGATTTGGATTTGCTGGTGATCGACGGCGGCCGGTCGGGGCTGGACCGGCGGATGCTGCCGTGCGGTCCGCTGCGAGAGTGGTGGTCGGCTGCCCGCGACGCTGCGGCGGTGATCATCGTCGAGCGATTTGGTGCGGAAAAAGCCGGCTTGAATGATGCGGTTCCATTGCGTGAACGTCTTGTCGGTTTGGGTGTTGATGGCCCGGTCTTCATCGCGCGGATGCGGCCGTCCGGGCTGATTCCGCTGCCATCCGGCGATCCATTGCCGTTGACCGCGCTGGCCGGCGCCGATGTGGCGATCTGTTCCGGCATCGGCCACCCCGAGTCGTTTCGCGAGACGGTGATCGGGTCGGGAGCGCGCATCATCGGGGAATGGGTGTTCCGGGATCACCATTCCTACGCTTCTTCCGAGGTTGAATCGATGATGCGGGAGGCGCGCCGGCTTGGTGCAAAGATGCTGCTGACAACGGAAAAAGACGGCGTCAAACTGGCCGCCGAACCGGCCATCGCGGCAGGCGGCGGACCGCCGGTCGCCGCGCTCGGCGTGACGCTGGCCATCGAGCCTGACTCGGACTGGCGACTCTGGCTGGCGCGGCAGGGAGTGCTGTCGACGAGTGCAAAGACGAAGGGCCAATCGGACCTGACCGCGCTGCCGGAGCATTCGGCTCCGCTGTACTGCGGCTCCTCGCCTGGAGGGACCCCGTGATGGGAACGCGTCGGCGCAACAAACGGGGTTTGGCGGCGCGAGTCTCATACGTGGTGGCATTGGCGCTGTATGCGCTGTTGAACACGCTCCCAAACCGGCTGGCCCTTCGACTCGGTGCCTCCGGCGGGCGGCTGATCTGTGCGCTCGACGGCCGTCACCGGAGGATTGTGCAGCAACAGCTGGGGATGGCGTTTCCCGACTGGTCGACAGCACAGATCCGCCGGACCTCGTGGGCGTGTTATGAACATTTTGGACGTTCGGCGGCGGAATTCGCCCGATTGGGTCGGGCCGACCGTGAATCAATTTTGAGCGGCGTGACGGTAGAGGGGCGTGAATACCTAGACCGCGCGGTCGCCGAAGGCCGGGGAGTGCTGTTTTTAACCGCACATTTGGGAAACTGGGAATTGATGGCCGTCGTGTGCAATCTGCTGGGCTATCGTCTCTACCCCGTCGCCCGGCCGCTTGACAATCCCTGGCTCAACCGCCTGATTGATCGGATCAGAAGCCGATTCGGCAGCACGGTGATCAGCAAAAAAAAGGAATCCGCGCCCCGTGATCTGGTCCAGGCGTTGCGCGATGGATCATGCGTCGGCATTCTGTTGGACCAGAACATGGCCTCCTATGACGGCGTATTCGTCAATTTCTTCGGGCGTCCCGCCTGCACGGCCAAGGGGCTGGCGCTGATCGCGCGCCGCACCGGTGCTCCGGTGGTGCCCGCGTTTATCGCTCGAGAAGCGGACGGCCGGCACCACATTATGATTTTGGCTCCCGTGGAATTCAGCCAGGGCCGGGATGTGAAAGCCGACGTGATCACCAATACGGCTCGCTGCACCGCCATCATCGAACGCATGGTGCGTCGATACCCCGACCAGTGGCTCTGGATGCACCGGCGGTGGAAAACGCAACCGCCGGCTGCATCAACGGCCGGCGGAGCGGCGCCCGTCCTTCAAACGAGCCATCATCTGTCATGATCACGCCGAATCCTGTCCGCCGGCTGCTGGTGCGCGTCCCCAACTGGGTGGGCGACGTTGTCCACAGTCTGCCCGCGCTGGCCGCGTTGCGGGCTCACTTTCCACAGGCCGAATTGACGGTCCTGGTCCGCGGGGAGGCAGGCACCATACTCAGACATCACCCGGCGGTTGACCGCATGGTGCAGTATCACGGAGGACGTGGCTGGGGACAACTCCGTCAGTTACGGACAACGGCCGCGCGGCTTCGCCGAGAGGGCTATGATTTCAGCGTGGCGCTTACCAATTCCTTGGAGAGCGCCGTCTTGTTCTGGTGGGCCGGGATTCCCCGCCGGTACGGATATGACACTGATGGTCGCGGCTGGCTGTTGACCGATCCGCAGCCCTGCCCGGCCGAGACGCGGCGGCTTCATCAGGCTGATTATTATTTGGCGCTGCTGTCCAGCCTCGGCGTCACCGCTCGGAGGAGTTGGCAGCGACTCGAGCCGACGGCGCAGGAACGGGCGGAAGCCAGGAAGCGGCTCGCCGCCGCCGGGTGGAGCCCTGGGCGTCATCTGGTCGCACTCTGCCCCGGCGCCGGTTACGGATCGGCCAAGCGATGGCCGGTGGATCGTTATGGCACGCTGGCCGCTCGTATGACACGGGAGCGCGGCGCAACCGTGGCGGTGCTGGGTGGGCCCGCCGAACGGCCGATGGGGCGGACGCTGACGGAACGGGCCGGCGGGGAAGTGATCGACTTGACGGGGCAGACCGGCCTGCGCGAGGCGCTGGCCATCCTGGAGTGTGCGACGGTCGCCGTCAGCAACGATTCTGGATTGCTCCATCTGGCCACCGCCGCGGGAACGCCGGCGGTGGCGCTCTTCGGTCCGACCAATCCCGACCGCACAGGCCCGACCACGTCAACGCCCTCATCAATGACCCTTCTTCGCCGTCCCGTCTCCTGCTCGCCCTGTGAATTGCGCGAATGTCCCATCGATCATCGGTGCATGGAGTGGCTTGGTGTCGATGAGGTCTTCGAGGCGGTAGATTGCCGCCTGATCGGACCATCTCGGTCAACGGCGCACGCCTCGCCGGTGGTGTTTGTCGATCGCGATGGCACGCTCAACCGGGATGTGGGGTATCTCAGCGACTCCGATCAGGTGGAGCTGCTCCCCGGCGTTGGCGCCGCCCA
>DATJYI010000242.1:0-5889 GCA_035499635.1 Nitrospiria bacterium
CCGCTAGGACGTTCGCCAGCCCGATCACGGCGATGAACGTCACTGCCAGCAACCCGGTATGCACACCCGCCCGGGCCGCGCGTCCTGTCGTTGCCAACCGGAGCAGGCGAAAATTGGCCGCCACATACACCGCGAGACAGACAAGCGCCGTCCCCTCCAGCAAGCTGGTGGCCAGCGGGCGTCGCGGCCAGAACAGATAGGTCACAAAACCGGCCACGGCAACGGCCAGACCGCCCAGGCCCACCCATCGAGTCCAGCGGCGTTCGCCCGTTCCTACCTCCATCGTTGGGACTCCAGCACGCGGTGCGTGAGGAACAGGCCAATGGCCGCAAGGCCCAACAGATAGACGATGTCCTTGGTATCGATCAATCCCTGCAGAAAATTGTTCAGATGCTGAAGAATGGAGAGATAGGCCAGCAACGGGCCGAGTTGGGAATCCGCCGTCGCGGCGCCGGCCCACCCCACCAGCCACATCACCAGCAGGAGGGAGAAGCTGGTGATGGCGGCGACCATCTGGTTCTCGGTCAGCGACGACGCCAGGAGGCCGACGGAGAGAAATACGGCGCCGACCAGAAACAGCCCCAGATAACTGGACAACACCGGCCACCAGGAAATGGCGCCGAACCACGAGAGCAACAACGGCATGTAGAGGGTCAGGCCCAGCATCACGCCGTACAACGCCAGGACCGCGCAATATTTGCCGAGCACGATCTGCGTGACGGTGACCGGCGACGTCAGCAGCAGTTCGCTGGTCTTTTGTTTTTTCTCTTCGGACAGGAGCCGCATGGTCAGGATGGGCACGATCAACAGCAGGATCACACTGAGGTTGCGGAGCGCCGGCGTCAAGACCACATTGTTAATATTCAACTGCGGCATCATTTGCTGCATGCGGAGCATCATCCGCGTCTGCACGCTCGCCGCAATCGCAATGGTATAGAAGAGATACCCGCTCACCAGCAGAAACATGGCCACGGTGACGGCCGCGACGGGCGACACGATCAGGGAACGCCATTCTCTGGAAAAGATGGCAAGCAGCTTGCTCATGCCGCGCCTCCTGCATCAGTCATCCCCGCCCCGGATGAACGAGGCTCAACGGGAGGCTCGGACGGCAGTGCCAGGGAGGAGGCGGGATGTCCATCAGGCGCCGGCGCGCCGGCGCGGTCCGACGCGTCGGTCGTCAACTGCAAGAAGACTTCCTCCAACGACATCGCCACGGCGGACAGTTCCACCAACCCGCCGTTCGCATTGACAACCAGGCTGGCCACCGCTTCCCTCACATCCTGCCCCCGCTCACAGTCGATCAACCAGACAGCCGCCCCCTCCCCGTGCGCAGTCACTGTTTCCTGAGGAGTGACCTTGAGCACGCCAGGCAGCGTGGCCAGCGCATGACGCACGGCGTCAGTCGGCCGACGCAGGGCGACTTTCACCTGTTCCGCGCCCCGCAACTGCGCCGCCAGCCGTTCCGGCGTATCCACCGCCACCACCCTGCCCTTGTGAATGATGATCACCCGTTGGCAGATGGCGGTCGCCTCTGGAAGAATATGTGTGCTGAGAATGACCGTATGCGCGCCGGCCAGTGTTTTGATCAATTCCCTGATCTCGATGATCTGCTTGGGGTCTAAGCCGCCGGTTGGTTCATCCAGTACCAGCACGGGCGGGTCATGGATCAGCGCCTGCGCCAGCCCCACGCGCTGCCGATACCCCCGCGACAGGTTGCCGATGAGTCGACCCCGAACCTGCCCCAGTGCGCATCGTTCCAGCGCCTGGCCGACCGCCTGACGCAGGCCGGACCGGCTCACGCCCTTGATCCGGGCCACATACCGCAGATACTCCGTGACGGTCATTTCAGGATAGAGCGGAAGCGTTTCGGGCAGATAGCCGATCCGCCGCTTCACCTCCAACGGTGATTCGTCGATATCGTAGCCGGCGACGCGCACGCGGCCTGACGTTGCCGGCAGCGAGCCGGTGAGGATGCGCATCGTCGTCGTTTTCCCGGCGCCGTTCGGGCCCAAAAACGCCAGCACTTCGCCGTCTTCGACCCGGAAAGTCACCTGCTCGATCGCCGTCAGCGACCCGTATCGCTTGGTCAGTAGGTCAGCTTCAATCATGTATCATTCAGTTGGACCTGCTCACGCCGAGAGCACGGAAGGGCCCCCATTGGGCGCGTCAGTTCGTCCTCGTCACCGGGACGTGAGTTGAAAACAAAGAGGGGAAGCCCACCCGGCTTCCCCTCCCAGCATTCACAGGCCGTGAGCATCCTGCATCACCCGGCCTTTTCCGGCATCCACATGGATCCGGATGGACGAAATCTTACGGCTTTTCGCCTCCGAGACTCCGCTCGTACAGGATCGCCTTCCACCCTTCATCTTCCGTGATCACCGCGCCGACCACCGGTATCATGGCCGTGCCTGCGCTGCCGTTTTTGAGCACCCACATCATTTCACCTGGGGTCTTGGCCGTGTGAAACGCAGGGTTGGTGAAATTGCGCGGTGACGGATCCAATCCCGTCGCCGCCGGTCCATCACCCTTTCCACTCATCCCATGGCAGGTGAAACAGGTGCCTTTACCCTCAAAGATGGCCTTGCCTTCCGCCAGCGCCCCCGCATTACCTTGGTACGGATTCTTCGTCGCTTTTGCCGCCGCGATTTGATCCGGCGGCACACGCGGCGCCAATGGATCCTTTTCGGCCGATTTGGCAACGGCCGCGCCCATGACAGCCAGGACGATCACTACCAGACTTGCCTTGACGACGTGCTTGACCATGGTGCTGTGCCCTCCACTGTGACTGTTAGATTTGCCGTTCCTTGCTGCGCTGCGCCGATTCGCTCGGCGACAATCCTGTTCTCGGCTCACCCTCACGGCCACCGAACATCCCGCCCCGATCATCCCTCCCTTCCGTCCGCCTGCTCAGTGTGGTTCGCCTTGGCCACACGTCGCTTTCCGCGATACACAGCATCAGACGCAGACACCGCATGATTATTCAATCCATCCGCGTCCGAACGCTACGGGAGAAGTCAACCCTTTCAAACCGCGGCATGATAACGGATTGGAGTGATGAAGTCAAGACAATTGACGTCCCTTATCCCGCGCCGCATCGTCCTGATCCCACAGTCGGCCCAGCCAGCAAGCCAGGAGGGACATGGCCTGTGCGCTTCGACGGCCCACGCCCCACAACACCGGCCACAACGACGGTCTGAGCGCGATGTCAATGCCGCTGTTCCAGATTGACAACGATCCGTCGGCATGAAGAAACGACTCCGGTGACAGCGGCAGCGCCTCGTCCACCGGATCCAGAATCGCCCGCACCGCAACGGCTGCAACGCCGGCCGCCAAGGCGGCTTCGGCCACCGCGCCGCTTTCCATGTCGACGGCCATGGCGTCCGTCCGCTCGGCCAGGGCGTGTTTGTCCGCGGGCGAACCGATCAGGCGATCCGCGGTCGCTAGTCGTCCCTCATGCACGGTCAGACCGCAGACCCGTGCCGCGCGCAGCGCCGCCTCCTTCAGCCCTTGATCGACCGGTGGGCCGATGGAACGGATGGCTCCGGGCAGACCACCCTCCACCCGAATCCAACGATCGCCGATCACCAGCGAGCCGGAGGGAAGCCACGGCCGGAGCCCGCCGGACAGGCCGACGGAGATCACCCCGAGCCACGACCGCCGTTTCAGTGCGCAGGCGACCAGCCGATACGCCCGGGCAGGGCCGACTCCGGTCTGGAGGACTGACAGGAGGTGCGATCCCACCCGCCCCTCGAAGTATGGCGCCGAATCTTCTTTGCCTGATGGCTGAAGATGCAGGGTGCGTGTGAGATGGGTCAATTCGTAGGCGGTGGCCACACACACCAGCCAGCGAAGAGGGTGGGCCTTGTTCATCGGCGGAAGCGCCGTCATGGCAGGGGGTTCGGCGGGGCGTCGCCCGCTCCGACAGGCGTTATCGGGACGACGAGGTACGGAACGATCCCACCCGATAGAAGCCGGACAGGCGGTGCTGATCACGGATCACGGCCGTGACCATTTCTCCACGACCGGTGAGATTGTCATACAGGGCCAGCGTCCACAGCGGGAAATATTTACAATACATATGATAGCGCAAATAGAACACCCGGGGGAACCCGGTGCCGGTGAAGGCCCGCTCCTCCCAGTCACCGTCAGCCTGTTGATGGTGCAGCAGATAATTGATGCCGGCACGCACCGAGGGGTGATGGATCTCGCCGGCGTGCAGCAAGCCCATGACGGCCCAGGCGGTTTGTGACGGGGTGCTCGGCCCGACGCCGGCGAGGGACGGATCCGTGTAGGATTCGCACGTCTCACCCCACCCGCCGTCTTCATTCTGCACCGACACCAGCCACTGCGCCGCCTTGCGGACGTAGGGCAGATCCATTTGCTCGTGAATCATGCGCAATCCCGCCAACACCGACCAGGTCCCATAGAGGTAGTTGACGCCCCACCGGCCGTACCACGAGCCGTTCGCCTCCTGCTCGGACTTCAAAAATGCGATCCCGCGGGCCGCGGGTGGATAGGTCAGGTCAAAACCCAGCACGCCCATCGCTTCCAATGCGCGCCCGGTCAAATCGGCCGTGCTCGGGTCCAGCAACGCACCGTGGTCGGCAAATGGGATCTGGTTGAGGATCAGTTTATTGTTATCGGCGTCGAACGATCCCCACCCGCCGTCCCGGCCCTGCATCGCCAGCAGCCACCGGAACCCCCGCAACATTTCACGCCGTTTCCATTCCTCATCCGGGAGGATGATCTTGCCCAGCGCCATCAAGACAACGGCGGTATCATCGATATCGGGATAGACCTCATTCTCAAATTGGAAATACCAGCCGCCCGGTTGCGCGTCGGGACGCCGCACCTGCCAGTCCCCCGCCCGACGGATCTGCTTGTTCAGCAGCCAATCCGCCGCCTTGACCAGCGCCGGATGATCGCGGTCGAACCCGGCCTCAACCAGCGTATTGATCGCCAGACAGGTGTCCCAGATCGGGGAATGGCACGGCTGCAGGTGCAACCGGTGCTCATCACTGATCTCCAGTTCTTCAATTTCATTCAGGCCCTTGCGCACCACGGCATCGTTCACCGACCGCCCCAACAGGAGCGAGGCCACAACCGAATTGGCCATGGCCGGATAGATCGCGCCCAGCCCGCCGGAGCCCCGCATGCGGGCAAACATCCAGTCCGCGGCGTGCGCGATGGCGCGGCGTCGAAGCCACCGCAGGTGGTGACGGTCGTACCACCGCAGCAGATGATCAATCAGCAGAAACAGATTGCGCCACGTGAACCATTGCGGGGAGGGCTTGAGGCGGACCGCCTCCTTTGGCTGCACGAACAGCTCGTCGATCGCGGCTACCGGCGGCGCCTGGCGCAGCGGACGATGCGCGTAGATAATGAGCAGCGGGACCATCACGGCTCGGGACCAGTAGGAGACCGCGAAGATGTTGAAGTAAAACCAGCGGGGCAGCAGCATCAACTCAACCGGCATCACCGGAATCGCCCGCCAACTGTACTGGCCGAACAGCGCCAGCGCAATGCGGGTGAAGACGTTCACCTCCGCGGCGCCGCCCCTGGCCAGGATCCACGCGCGCGCCTTCGCCATGAATGGCTCGTCGGCGGACACGCCGCAAAGTTTCAGGGCGAAATAGGCCTTGACTGTCGCGCTGATGTCGCCGGGCCCGCCATGAAAAATATTCCACGCGCCGTCGGGCAACTGGCATTCGATCAAATACCGGACCGCCTTCTTCTCTCGAAGCGTATCCACTTTGTTGATAAAACGGCGCAACATCAAATACTCGGACGTCAGGGTCGAATCCGCCTCCAGTTCACCGACCCAATAGCCGCCGGAGGGATTTTGCACCGTGAGGAGATAGGCGGCCGCCCGGTCGACAGCATCGGACA
>DATJYI010000243.1:0-5533 GCA_035499635.1 Nitrospiria bacterium
GAACGGAACGGCAGGGTGTAGAGGGACAATTGCGTGCACCAGATCGCGCCCACTCCCAGCAATGCCGGAAAGAGCAGCAGCAGATACTTTGCGGCCATGGCCTGGGGCGTGTCGGAATAGACAAAAAAATTGAACAGAGCCCACTGCATGTCGGGAATCCAGGCGAGCGGCGTCAACGCGAGGTCCACAAGCTCTTGCATCGACTGGGGCAGCATAGCATCCTCCTATCACTTCACTGGAAACCGCGCCCCCACGGTTTCATATTCAATCCAGCATCAAGCATTCCAACGTAGCAGGTGGATGAAAACTGTCAAGTGCTGTTGCGATAAAAAGAAGAGGTGGTCTAACTGCCGGAGTTCACGGGAGTTTCGAGGCCAGGGTTGTTACTTGTTCCCCCACAACGCCGCCAGACGCTGGTCACGGCCGCAGTTGTAACGGTAAAAATGGTATCGCACGGGATTCTTTTTGTAGAAGTCCTGGTGATACTCCTCTGCGGGGTAAAAGGGGGTCGCCGGCACGATTTCGGTGACGATCGGTTCCTTGAACGGCTTCGACCGTTCGAGGGCGGCCTTGGAGGCTTCGGCCAGCCGCTTCTGCTCATCGTTATGATAAAAAATCGCCGTCCGGTACTGGTGACCGACGTCGCAGAACTGTTGATCCTTCACGGTTGGATCAATATGATGCCAATAGAAATCGAGCAGTTGCGAATAACTCACCCTGGACGGGTCAAAGTGAATTTCCACCGCTTCGGCGTGGCCGGTTCCGCCCGCCGAGACCTGGTGGTAGGACGGATTCTTAACGTGGCCGCCCGTGTAGCCCGAGATCGTGGCGGTCACCCCAGGAACCGAGTCAAAATCGCTCTCGACGCACCAGAAACAGCCGCCGGCGAAGGTGGCAATCTCCTCGTTCGCGACCTGCGCGGGCTGTGACGTCACAGCGCCGTATCCATTATTATTGCCCGAGCAGCCGGCCAGCAGCAGGCCGACCGCGCCCAGAATCAGCCAACGAAACGGCCCCGTCATCCCTTCGCCTCCCACAGATGATCGAGCAGTGCGTTCATCCACCGGTGAATCGACTTAAACCGGTCGGACGGCGCCTGTAACTGGCCGGCCGATTGGATATACGGCCCCGGGACCAACTCGTGGCCGCAGTGCTCGATCAGCGCCGTAACGCCCGACGGCGTGATCTCCAGATGACACTGCAGGCCGATGACTCGGTCGCCATGGCTGAAGGCTTGATGGGGGCAGGCCACGCTCGTAATCAACTGCTTGCTCCCAGGCGGCAGGTCGAACGTGTCGCCGTGCCAGTGAAATGCGGACCATTCAGGCGGGAAGCCCTTCAACAACGGAGAGCGACGACCCCGCTCTGTCAATGTGACCGGAAACCAGCCGATTTCCTTGTGCGCATTGGGGTAGACGCGCGCACCGAGCGCGGCCGCGATCAGTTGCGCGCCCAGGCAGATCCCCAGGACGGTTTTTCCCGCGGCGATCGCCTCGCTGATGCAGGCGATCTCATCCTTAAGCCAGGGGTAACGATTCTGATCGTAGACGCCCATCGGCCCGCCCATGACGATGAGCCGGTCGATGGCGTCGATCTTGGGCAGCGGGTCATTGGCGTAGAAGCGGGTGACGGTCGGCGCGCAGCCGCGGGCGGTCAGCCATGATTCGATGATTCCCAGCCCCTCGAACGGGACATGCTGGAACCAGTGGATGCGTTTTCCGGATACCGGCACGAAAATATTCTAACACGAACGGGAACCGGTTCTCAGACACGGCGCCGAATGGCGCTCCGCTATCGCACGCGGACGCGGACGCCGTCGTCGATCGCGTCGCTCGGGTGGGTGATGACCCTTTCGCCCGCCTTCAGGCCGCCAAGGATTTCGGTCGACAGCCCGCTGCGGTGGCCGACGTCGACCGGCCGGCGTCTCGCCCGGTGGCCGTCGAGCACGAACACCACCCAGCCGTCACCGTGGCGGAAGAGCGCGCTGGTCGGAACCTGCAGGACATGATCGCTCTCCCAGATGATGAAACGGGCCTCGACGCGATAGCCGTCGCCAAGCCGCTCCCATTGTTCGGGCGCCGAAACGAAATCCGAAATAACCCACACCCGCTGCTCTTCGACGCCAAGCGCGGAGATTTTGGTGAAACCGACCGGCTCGATCATCCGCACGCGCCCTTCCAGCGGCGCGCCGCCGCCCCACCGATCGAACAGCACCCGCGCGCCGGGTTTGATCCGCACCGCATCGGCCGAGAGGACGTCCGTTTCGACTTCAAGGCTGCGGGGATTGCCGACTTCGATCAGTGACTCGCCCGCGGCGACCACGCCTTCGCTCTTGTGCTGGATCTTCAAGACGCGGCCGTCGACCGGGGCGCGGATCATCACCTGCTCAGGCAGGGTTTCCGACCGGCCCGCGCCGGAATAGCGCAGCGCGGTGCGGGCCGCCTCCAGCTCATGACGGGCGACTTCGACGGCGAACTGCGCCGAGCGGTGGGTGGCCGCGGTCCGCCTCGCCTCGCTCTCGGCTTTGTCGAACAGCTCCTTGGAGGCGTACCCCGATTCGAACAGCGGTTTGAGCCGCTCGAGGTCTGCGGCCGCGTGCTCCGCTTCCGTAGCCGCGGCCCGCTCGTTTTCCTGCGCGGCATTGAGCGACGCCATGGCCGCCGACACGCGCGACTCCGCCTCCGCACGGCTGCGGGGATCGAGCACCTGCGAGCGGAGCGGCTCAACGACGACCAACGGCTGGCCCCGCGTTACAGGATCCCCCACGTCCAGCTCGACCCGCTGGGCGTAGCCGGCGACGGGAGCGGAAACCACGAACCGGTCGATCACGCGGGTTTTGCCGTCCTCCTCCACCGTGACCTGCAGCGGCCCGCTGGAGACGCCGGAGACTTCCACCGGGACCGGCCCCGGCAGGAACGCATAGAGGATGGCGCCGACGAGCACGACGCCAAGCCCGATTGTGCCGATCCACGTCCGACGGTTCATCCGTTCATTCCTTGGTTTTCAGGACGCCGATGAGATCGAGATGATCCAGCTTTCGACGGACGATCAGGCCGGAGCAGGCAGCTGAAACCAGCACGACGGCCGCGGCGAAGCCGTAGGTGTCCGGTTCAAGCACCAGCGGAACCCGGAACAGATCGGTCTGCAGGTGCTGTGCGATGATCGCGCATAACCCGCGGCCGATCACGAAGCCGATCGGGATTGCCGCCAGCGTGAAGAGGCCCAATTCGCCGAGCAGGATAAAAGAAATCTCCCCCCGGGTCAGCCCCAGCACACGCAGGCTCGCCAGTTCGCGGCTGCGCTCCGCCAGCGTGATCCGCGCGCTGTTGTAGACCATGCCGAAGGCGATCGTGGCGGCCAGCAGCGTGTTGATGAAGGTGAAGGTGAGGAGCGTTTCGCCCATCGTCTTGTAGAAGTGGCGGATCGCGCTCGCGCGCACGATCGTGCCGGCGACACGCGGCATCTCCTTGAGCGCCTTGAAGATCGCGGGTAGGGCGCGCTCGTCAGCGGACAGCGCGGCGCCGCTGATGGCGTGTCCCTCCCGCATCAGCCGGTTCAGCGCGTCCAGCCGCATATAGGCGCCGACACCGATATACTGTTTGACCAGACCGGCGACGACCACCTTTCTGACCGGCCGGCTGCCTTCCAACGCCTCAACGGTCAACCAGTCCCCTGGGCGCACATTCAGCAACCCGGCCAGA
The DNA here is from genome assembly GCA_035499635.1 of Nitrospiria bacterium. GTDB lineage: Bacteria > Nitrospirota > Nitrospiria > JACQCE01 > JACQCE01 > JACQCE01. The sequence goes on from DATJYI010000243.1 coordinate 3,702, forward strand.
TAATCGGTCAGGACGATTCCGTCGGGCGGCGGCGTGATCAGCCGCAGATCGGCGTCGAGCAGCCGTTGAAGGTCGCCGTGTGGTGGCAACCCCTCAATGGCCGTTCGATAGGAGCGGTGGCCGGCCTTGAGTCGCACCGGAACGGTGCGGAGCGGTTCACCGTATGTCACGCCCGGGAGCTGTTTCAACTGGGTGAGGGCGGCGGCTGAGGTCGGCTCCGTAAAGGTGACGGCCAGGTCATCCCGCTGCGCCAGGCCGAACTGGACGTACACCATGTAATCGATGGAATCCTTTTGAAAACGGCCGACCATCATGATCGCGCAGGAACAGGCGATGCCAATCACCGACAGGAGCGACTTGACCGGCCTCCGCTCGATGTGGCGGACGATCATCCGGCTCGGCTGGGAAAGCCACCGTTGCACTCCCAGCCGCTCCACCACCGTCGCCCGATAGACCGTCGGCGGCTCCGGCCGCATCGCCTGCGCCGGCGGCAGCCGCGCCGCCCGTCGGACGGCATAGACGGTGCCCGCGAGCGCGGCCGCGAGGCTGATCAGGATTGAGGCGATGATCACGCCTCCACTCAAGTGATAGCGAAGAAACGGAAAACGGTAAAACTCGACATAGATCGCGCTCAGCCAGCTGCCGAGCCTCGCTCCCCCCGCCGCCCCGATTGCCGCACCGATCAACACAATCAGGATCACCAGCTTGGCATAATGCGCGCCAACGGCCCCGTTGCCGTAGCCGAACGCTTTCAAGGCGGCGATCTGTTCCCGCTGGGTGGAAACCTGCCGGGTGATGACGACATTAAGCAGAAAAGCCGCCACACCAAGGAAAATGGAGGGAAACAGCCAGGCCAGCCGCTCCAGTTGCCGGAACTCCTCGGACAGGAACCGGTGTGACAGTTGATCCTGTCGTCCGTATGCGCCCAGACCGCCGTACGGATCGAGCAGGGCGTCCAGCCGGTCGATCACGTCGTCGAGATGCACGCCAGACTGCAGCGTCAGCACGACGTCGTTGAACGCCCCCTCCATGTCGTAGGCGGTGGCAAGCGGTGTCCGGCCCATCCAGAGCACGGCGTACCGCTCGAAATCGGGGAAGACGGTGCCGGGCGCGATTTGATAGATATACTCGGGCGACAGCGCGATGCCGACGATTCTGAACGTTTTGCGACGGCCGTTGACGATGACCGGCAGCGCATCGCCGGTGTGCAAGCCGTGCGCCTCGGTAAAGGCCTCGCTGACGATCACCTCGTCGTCCCGTCCCTGCTCGATCATCCGCCCCGCCCTCAGATAGAGCCGGTTCAGTTTCGGCTCACCGCGATCGGGGATGGATACCAGCCGGCCCGTGACCGGGTCGGCAAAGCCGGCCAGATCGATCTTCACATCGGCGACCACACGCGTTTCGACCTGCTCAACGCCGGGGATGGCGCCGATCCGCTCGGCCAGTGAATCGGGCGCCCGCTTGAGCGAGGCGAAGACCTCCGCGAAGCGATCATCGCGATAAAACGCGGCGCGCGTTTCCTTCAGCGAATAGAGCGTGCTGAGCGACATGATGAAGGTGGCCACGCCCCCCGCGATGACGAACGCGATCGCCAGCGATTGGCTCTTCATCTCCCACAGGTCGCGCCACAGTTTGTGATTGAGCGCCGTCATGCGCCTACCAGTGGATTTCGCCCGGCGTTTTCTTGCGTCCGGGACGGCTGGTCTCGATGATCAGACCGTCGCTCAACCGGATGACGCGATCCGCCATGTCGGAGATGACCGCGTTGTGGGTGATCAGCACCGTGGTTGTGCCCATCTCCCGGTTGACCCGATCCAGCGCCTCCAGCACCA
>DATJYI010000244.1:0-2349 GCA_035499635.1 Nitrospiria bacterium
AAGCAATAGCGGTTCCGGCACTGCTGACGTTGTTGCACGGATCAGTCTTGGCTGCCTGCGAGAGCCTGCTCGGTGTAAACGGGAGCCCCGTTCACAACCGGAAACACTCAGCCGTGCCGTTCAAACACCATACCAGACACCGGCATCATATCCCCAAGCCGCGGTATCGGGTGACGAACTGGGCGGAGTATGACGCAGCATTGAAGCGACGGGGCAGCCTGACCGTCTGGTTCACGGACGAGGCGATTGCGGCATGGCGGGCGGAACCCCGAACCACGCCAGGCGGCCAGCCGCATTATTCGGCCTTGGCGATCACGACGGCGCTGACGATGCGCGCGGTGTTCGGCTTGGCGTTGCGTCAAACCGAAGGGCTCATCGGCTCCGTCATCGAACTGCTTGGGCTTGATCTCGCCGTGCCGGACCACTCGACGTTGAGCCGCCGGGCCAAGACGCTGGACGTGCCACTGCCACTGCGCCGGCGGCTCGGAACCGGCCCGCTGCATTTGCTTGTGGACAGCACTGGCCTGAAGCTCGGTGGCGCCGGCGAATGGCTGGTCGAAAAGCACGGCATGTCCCGACGCCGATCCTGGCGTAAGCTGCACATCGGCATCGATGCCGGCAGTGGCGAGATCGTCGCCGTCGAGGTGACCAGGAAAGAGATCGACGATGCCGCGCGGACTGGCGCGCTTCTCGACCAACTTGCTGATCCCCTCGCTTCCTTTACCGCCGACGGCGCCTACGATCAGGACCGGGTTTACGAGGCGGTTGCCGAGCATGATCCGGATGCTGCCGTTATCGTGTCACCGCGGACAACCGCGGTCCCGAGCACTTCGGCCGAAACTGCTCCGACACAGCGCGACCGCCACCTGCAGACCATCGCAGAGCGCGGTCGCATGGGCTGGCAAAAATCCCGCGGCTACAATCTGCGGGCCAGAGTTGAGGCGTCGATCGGCCGATATAAACGCGTGATCGGCGATGCACTTCGATCTCGCACTGACCAATCCGAGGTGGCCATCGCTGCCGCTGCCCTGAACCGGATGCTTGAGTTCGGACGCCCGAACTATGTCCGGATCGCATAAACCCAAACCGGATTGTGGGCACGGCGTCCGCACCCGTCATCCGTGCAACACGGTCACAGAACCGCCCCCGGATTACGACATCGTAGCCGGAGCGTCAGACGTCACCATGGCGGCGGAGGTCGTGCTCGGGGCCTCCCTGATGAGGGTGATGAGCTTTCCGAGGTCGAGTGCGAGCTGCCCCACCACGACCGCGAGGTACGCGCCGCCGGATAGCCAGAGCGCGCAGATGGAAACGACGGTCGAGGTGATGGTGAAGGCCCAGCTCCACCAGCTGAGCCCCGCCAGCGTAGTCATGAGGACCTGCCCGAGCTGGCCTCCTTGGTAGAGCGCCTTGACGACGTTGATGAAGCTCATGCCCGTCAACGGAACGGCGATCACGGCCTGGACCCTGGCGATGATGCCAGGTGATGTCCTGAGCGCGGTCAAGATGGCTGTGCCGACCGTCTTCCCGATAAAGCCGATGAGTAGCACATTGAACAGAGAAATGACGCACTGCGTGCAAACCGCGGCGATCCATATGGTCGTCGGGTCCGCCGCATCTGCGGTGATCCGGCCGATTTCCGTTCTGCCTTCGGCCACGTCCTCGTAGTAGAGGACATGATCGCTCCCCACCGTCGCCCATGACACCTGCCCCGGCAGTGCCCTGCCTTGAAGGCGCAGCGCGGCGTCAAGGTTGCGCGAGAATAAAGCCCGCAAGCTCCGCTGGTGTGCCCCTTGAAGGCCGGCAATGAGCCCTTCGTGCTCGCGGGTTGCGGCTTCGTGGACGGGATCGTCCACGCCTGCCCCGGCTGTGGCGGCCGGAAGGGATGCGGCCAGCTTCAGCATGGCCGGGCGGGCCGACGGCGTCGGTGCCGCCGTGTTCCTGGGATAGGCATGCCATGGCCGGGGAGATGGTGCGGCCGCGCCCAAAGACGGTCCCGACGGCACGGGGTAGGCCAGGTCGGCGATGCTGACGCCGCCGGTCAGGGTCACGGGGCGGGATGAGACGCGGTTCGCCGGGTTGGCATCGAGAAACTCCGTGTAGAAGACGCATCGCGGGTCGGTCAGCGGAGAGTTGGTGGTGAAGTCGCTCACGTCGGCTGCGGACAGACAGGCCGACCAGATCGAGGCGCGCTGGACAAATCCGGACAGGTAATTCTGGTAAGTCTGGCCGCCCTCCGGAGCAGCACCGATGGTCACGGTCGGCTGCGCGATGGCAGCCAGCGGGCCGCAGGTGGCGGACTCGGGCGTTAGGCCGGTGCAGTAGATCGTCATCGTGGTGCCGTCGTAG
>DATJYI010000245.1:0-12346 GCA_035499635.1 Nitrospiria bacterium
GAAGCAGCCGGCGCAGGTCGCCGTCGGTGACGATGCCGGCTAATCGCCCGTCCGGCCCGCACACGGTGGTGCAGCCCAGTTTTTTCGAGGTCATTTCCAGGATGACGTCCTTCATAGGGGCGGAGGGCCGGACGCGGGGAATGGCGTCGCCGACGTGCATGGCGTCCTCCACCCGCAGCAGCAGCCGCCGCCCCAGCGCGCCGCCGGGATGGAGCATCGCAAAATCCTCCGCCTTGAATCCCCGCCGCTCCATGAGCGCGACGGCCAGGGCGTCCCCCATCGCCATTGCGGCGGTCGTGCTGGAGGTCGGCACCACTCCGAGCGGCGCGGCCTCCTCGGTCACCGCCACGTCGAGCACGATGTCGCTGTATTTGGCCAGGGTCGACGCCACGTTGCCGGTCAGGCAGATGAGCGGGGTTTTGAGCCGCTTGATCATCGGCAGGATTTTGACCAGCTCTTCCGTTTCGCCGCTGTTGGACAGCGCGATCACGACGTCGCTGGCGCTGAGCATGCCCAGGTCGCCGTGGATCCCCTCGGCCGGATGGAGAAACAACGCCGGTGTGCCGGTGCTGGCCAGCGTGGCCGAGATTTTTTTGCCGATGATCCCCGACTTGCCCATGCCGGTGACGACCACCCGTCCCTTGCACTTGACCAGCAGATCGAGCGCGCGCAGGAATTGGTCGTTCAGGCGCGGCACCAGCGATTGGATGGCCCTGGCTTCCGATTCGAGCACGCGGGCGGCGAGGCGCAGCACATCGGTTCGCTTGGTCATCATCCGCCCGGGCATCGTCCTTGGACGCTTGGGTGTCGCGCTCATGATTGTTTTCCCCTTGTGCGCACAACGGCCTCGATCGCTTTGACCTGCCGCAGCAGCCCTTCCAACTCCGCGAGCGGCACCTGCGTCGGCCCATCGCTGAGCGCCCGCGCGGGGTCGGGATGGACCTCCATGAAGAGCCCGTCGCAGCCGGCCGCCACGGCGGCGCGAGTAAGCGTCGGGATGAACTCCCGCTGGCCGCCGGAACTGGTGCCCTGCCCCCCGGGGAGCTGGACGCTGTGGGTGGCGTCGAAGATCACCGGGTAACCGAATCGCTGCATGATCGGGATCGACCGCATGTCGGTGACCAGGTTGTTGTAACCGAAGCTTGCGCCCCGTTCGGTCAACAAGATGCGCTGGTTGCCCGCCGATTCAATCTTCTTGACGATATTGCCCATTTCCCAGGGGGCGAGGAACTGACCCTTCTTGACGTTGACCACCTTTCCCGTCCGGGCCGCCGCGACGACCAGATCGGTCTGCCGGCAGAGGAAGGCGGGGATCTGCAGTATGTCGAGCACCTCCGCCGCCGCGTCCACCTCGCCGGGATGATGGACGTCGGACAGCACGGGCATTCCGAATCGGGTCTTGACTTCGCGAAGCAACTTCAGCCCGGCGATCAACCCGGGTCCCCGGTAGGAATCGATCGCGCTCCGGTTGGCCTTGTCGTAGGACGATTTAAAGATCACGGGGATCTTCAATCGTTCACCGAGTTGTTTGAGCGCGTGAGCCGTCTCCATGACCACCTGCTCGTTCTCGATGACGCAGGGACCGGCGATCAGAAACAAGGGCCCTCCTCCGCCGGCTGAAATCCCGCCGATGTCGACCGCGCGGGTTGTCGTCACGTCGCTCACCGCCTGGCCCGCCGCACTGATGCCGCAATGAACTCGCGGAACAACGGATGAGGCGCGAGCGGCTTGGAGCGGAATTCCGGATGGAACTGCGTGGCCAGAAACCAGGGATGGTCCTTGATCTCGACGATTTCGACCAGCCCCCGTTTGGGCCAGACGCCGCTGACGGTCAGGCCCGCCTTGGCGAATCGCTCCAGATACCGGTTGTTGAATTCATACCGGTGGCGATGGCGTTCGTCCACGCGCGTCGTCCCATAGGCGGCCGCCGCCCTGGTGCCGGGGGTGAGGCGGCAGGGGTAACTGCCGAGTCTCATCGTCCCCCCCTTGTCGGTCACCCCCTGCTGTTCGGCCATCAAATCGATGACCGGGTCGGAACATTTCGGATCGAACTCGCTGCTGTTCGCCTTCGGCAGCCCGACGACGTGGCGGGCAAACTCGATCACGGCGCACTGCATCCCGAGACAGATGCCGAAAAAAGGGACGCCCTGTTCGCGGGCGTGCCGGATCGCCGCGATCTTGCCTTCGATGCCGCGCTGGCCGAAGCCGCCAGGAACGAGGATGCCGTGCACCTTGTCGAGCGGGCCGGCGTCCCGCTCCAGCCCTTCGGCATCCATCCAATGAATGTCGACCTTTACGCCGTTGGCGATGCCGCCGTGGACCAGCGCCTCGCCGAGGCTCTTGTAGGAGTCCTTCAGTTCGATGTATTTGCCGACCAGGCCGATGCGCACCGTGACCTTCGCCTCCCGGATGCGCCGCATCAGCGCCTCCCACGGCTTCAGGTTCGGCTTCGAAGCCGGAAGCCGCAGGCGGGCGACGATCAGCTCGTCCAGCGCCTCCTGATGAAACTTCAGCGGCACGTTGTAGATGGTGTCGACGTCCTTCGCCGTAATCACGGCGCTCGGCTCGACGTTGCAGAAGAGCGCGATCTTCCGCTTCAGATCGGCCGGCAGGTCGCGGTCGGTCCGGCAGAGCAGGATGTCGGGCTGAATGCCGATCTCGCGCAGCTTATTGACGCTGTGCTGGGTCGGCTTGCTTTTCAGCTCCTCTGAGGCCTTGACGAACGGCACCAGCGTCAGGTGGATGTAGAGGATGTTCTCGCGTCCGATGTCGAAGGGCAGCTGGCGGATGGCCTCGAGAAAGGGCAGGCTCTCGATGTCGCCCACCGTGCCGCCGATTTCGACGATGACCACGTCACAGTGGTTCCCGGCCGCGCGAATGCCGTGCTTGATCTCGTCGGTGATATGCGGGACCACCTGGACCGTTCCGCCCAGATACTTCCCCTGGCGCTCTTTGGTGATGACGTCGAAATAGATTTTTCCGGTGGTCAGGTTGTTCTTCTTGCTGGTGACGACGGAGGTGAACCGCTCGTAATGGCCGAGGTCGAGGTCCGTCTCGGCGCCGTCCTCAGTGACGTAGACCTCTCCGTGCTGGTAGGGGTTCATGGTGCCGGGATCGACGTTGATGTAGGGGTCGAGTTTCAGGAAGGTGACGTTCAACCCGCGGCTCTCGAGCAGGGCTCCGATCGACGCCGAGGCGAGTCCCTTGCCCAATGACGACACGACGCCGCCCGTTACGAAGATGAATTTCGGACGGCGCGCGCGAGACGCGTTCCGTGCCGAGGCACGGGTTCGTTTACCCGCGGCCATGAAAGGCGGCCTCCGCCGCGGCCAAATCGTCGGGTGCATTCACTTCGACCGTCCCCTCGTTGACCTCCACCACCCTGATCCGGTAGCCGTGTTCCAGCGCGCGCAATTGTTCCAGTTGTTCGAGTTGTTCCAGCCGGCCGGCCGGCAGTTTGGCGAAAGTCGTCAGAAAGCTCTTCCGATAGACGTACAAGCCCATGTGGTGAAAGTAGACACCGGGCGGCAGCGGATCAGCGGCCGAACGATCCCGGGCCAGCGGAATCGGCGCGCGGGAAAAATAGAGCGCGTCGCCGTTCCGGTCGGTCACCACCTTGACGGTGTTCGGCGACCGGAGTTCATCGAGCCGGGTCATCGGCCGCTTCAGCGTGCTCATCATCACGGCCGGATCGTCCAGCAGCGGCTGCCGCGCGGCCGCAATCAGCCGGGGCGGGATCAACGGCAGGTCGCCCTGCAGGTTCACGATGATGTCGCTGGCGATCGAGGCGGCGGCTTCGGCCACCCGGTCGGTGCCGCTCTGGCAGGACTCGCTTGTCATCATCACCTCGGCGCCGAACGCCTTTGCCGCGGCCGCGACGCGGCCGTCGTCCGTCGCCACGATCACCCGGTCGACGTCGGGCACGGCCGTCGCCCGTTCCCAGACGTGCTGAATCATCGGCCGGCCTGCCAGCAGGGCCAGCACCTTGCCGGGAAACCGGCTTGACCGGTAACGGGCCGGAATGATGATCGCGCAGCCCATCTCAATCGGCCTCTTCGAGGCGGTGGAGCGCTGCGCGCAATTCCCGGCGGTCGAGCGTGGCGGTGCCCACTTTGCCGACCACCACGCCCGCAGCCGCGTTGGCCAGCATGGCCGCCTCGCGCATCGAGGCTCCGCTCGCGAGCCCCAGCCCAAGCACCGCGGCCACGGTGTCGCCTGCGCCGGTCACGTCGAAGACCTGCTGCGCGACGGTGGGAATTTCATGGTACCCCCCGGAGCGCTCAAACAGCGCCATCCCCTGCTCGCCCAGCGTAATAAGAACCGCTTCGCCGTCCAATCGCTCCAGCAGGTGACGGCCGACCTCCATGAGATCCTCCGTCGATTTGACGCGACCGGCCGCGATCTGCATCGCTTCAAGATGGTTGGGCGTGACGACCGTGGCCCCCCTCATGCCGTCGAAGTTGGCCACCTTCGGATCGGCGATCACCTTGATCCGGAGACGCTTTGCGAGTTGGATCAGATCCTTGAGCAACCCTTCGGTAAACAGCCCCTTGGCATAATCGGAAAGCACCAGGCACTGCGCGCCGGCCAACGCCCGCTCCACGCCGTCGAGCAGCCGTTGCCGGACCGGTCCGGACGTGAGCGGCCTGCGGACTTCGCGGTCGACTCGCATCATCTGCTGCTGCCGGCCGATGATCCGCATCTTCACCGTGGTGGGACGGCCGGCGTCGACCACCAGTCCGTCCGGCTTCACGCCCTGCCGGGTGAGCAGCGCGCGGACACGGCCGCCGGCCTCATCATCGCCGATCAGGCCGCAGAGCACCGCATTCCCGTCAAGCGTGCTGACGTTGTGGGCGACGTTGGCGGCGCCGCCGAGCCGGTATTCGTCCTCGAAGACGTCCACCACCGGCCAGGGCGCCTCGGGCGAGATGCGGGACACGTGGCCCAGTAGATAATGATCGAGCATCAGGTCGCCGATCACGACGATCGTCGCGGAGGGAAACTTCTCCGTCCAGGCCGACAGGGCCGCCTGGCTGGGTCCGTCTGTCCCTTTCGCCGTCATCACCGCACCGCTTTTCCGATCCGCTCCCAGCGGACCCACTCCCCGTTGCCGTCCCACGACCAGTAGATGAGAAACGCCTTCCCCTTGATCTTGTCCTCCTTGACGAAGCCCCAGAAGCGGCTGTCCAGGCTGTGGTCGCGATTGTCGCCCATGACGAAATAGGAATCGGATGGTACGGTGACCGGTCCGAATTCATCACGTGGGCGCATCTCCGTGTCCGGCGTCACCCCCTCCTGGTGCACGGCGAAGGGCTCGACCAGCGGCTTGTCGTTGATGTAGACCTGCCGTTGACGGACTTCCACGCGGTCTCCCGGCAGGCCGATCACCCGCTTGATGAAATCCTTGGTCTCGTCCTGGGGATATTTGAAGACGATGACGTCGTCCCGGTGAGGATGAGTGACGGGAATCAGCGTGAAATCAGTGAAGGGGACCTTGACGCCGTAGATGAATTTGTTGACGAGGATGTGGTCGCCGATGAGCAGCGTCGGAATCATCGAGCCGGACGGGATCTTGAACGCCTGGACGACGAACGTCCGGACAAAGAGCGCCAGGACGACCGCGATGACGAATGCCTCGACATATTCACGCAGGCGCGACTTCTGGTCGGTCATTGCAGTATCGGATTTCAGACTTTGGCTTTCAAGAGCGCGAGAAACGCTTCCTGGGGCACTTCGATCCGCCCCACCTGTTTCATCCGCTTCTTGCCTTGTTTCTGTTTCTCCCATAGCTTCCGTTTCCTCGTGATGTCCCCGCCGTAACATTTGGCCGTGACGTTTTTCTTCATGGCGGCAATGGTTTCGCGGGCGATGACTTTGTGGCCGATCGCCGCCTGGATCGCCACCTCGAACATCTGCTTGGGGATCAGTGTCCGCATCTGCTCGACCAGCTCCCGGCCCCGCAGGTAGGCCTTGCTCTTGTGCGTGATGAACGACAGCGCGTCGACCCGCTCGCCGTTGAGCAGCACATCGACCCGCACAAGGTCTTCGGGCTGGTAGCCGGTCAGCTCGTAGTCGAGCGACGCGTAGCCGTGACTGACCGATTTGAGCCGGTCGTGAAAATCGAGGATGACCTCGTTGAGCGGCAGCTCGTACCGGATGATCGCCCGTCGGCGGTCGAGATAGCGGACGTCCCGCTGGACGCCTCTCCGCTCCTGGCACATGGCGAGCACGGGACCGATGCTTTCCTCCGGCAGCGATATGGTCGCCAGGATCACCGGTTCTTCGATCATCTCGAGATGCTGCGAGTCGGGGAAGTTGGCCGGGTTGTGCACCCAGCGCTGTTCGCCGTTGGTCAGATGGAGGCGGTAATTGACCGTCGGCGTGGTGCAAATGAGCGGGATATGGTATTCCCGCTCCAGCCGCTCCTTGATGATGTCCATGTGCAGGAGCCCCAGAAAGCCGCACCGAAAGCCGAAGCCCAACGCCAGTGACGTCTCAGGCTCAAAGGAGAACGACGCGTCGTTGAGCTGCAGCTTCTCTACCGCCTCGCGCAGTTCATCAAATTGCCCGCTCTCGGAGGGATAGAAGCCGCAAAAGACCATCGGCTTGACCTCCTGGAAACCCGGCAGCCGGGCGGCCGCGGGACGGTCGGCATGGGTCACCGTGTCCCCGACCTTGGCGTCCTGAAGGTTTTTCACTCCGGCCACCAGATAGCCGACCTCTCCGGAGGAGAGCTGCTCCTGCGGCAGCCGTTTTGGGGTGAAAACGCCCAGTTCCGTGACGAGCGACTCGGAACCCGAGGCCCAGAGTCGTATCCGGTCGCCCACGCGCACCCGGCCGTCGACGAGCCGGATGAGCATGATCACACCCTGGTAGGCGTCGAACCACGAATCCATGATCAGCGCCCGCAGCGGCTCGTCCGTGTGATCCAAGGGCGGTGGAATCCGGTCGATGATCGCCTCCAGGATCTCGGCGATGCCGATCCCCTCCTTGGCACTGGCGAGAATCGCCTCGTCGCCGTCGATCTCCAGCAACTCTTCCAATTGGCGGAGGCACCGGTCGGGATCGGCGCTGGGCAGATCGATCTTGTTGATCACCGGGATCAGTTTCAAGCCGTTTGCCTGGGCCAGCTGGGCGTTGGCGATCGTCTGCGCCTCGACCCCCTGACTGGCGTCGATCAGGAGCAGCGCGCCCTCGCAGGCTGCCAGGCTGCGAGAGACCTCGTAACTGAAGTCGACATGGCCCGGCGTGTCGATCAGATGCAGGCGGTACGACTGGCCGTCGCGCGCTTTATACGTGAGACGGACGGCGTGGGCCTTGATGGTGATCCCGCGTTCCCGCTCCAGCTCCATACTGTCGAGGAGTTGGTCGCGGGCCTCCCGCGCCGTGATCGCGCCGGTCAGCTCGAGCAGCCGGTCGGCCAGAGTCGACTTACCGTGATCGATGTGGGCGATTATGGCAAAATTTCTGATGGGTTGGGTCATTCAGTCATCGGCCCTGCCCGCCCTGTGATCGGCTGATTGTCCGATTGGGGACCGAGCCGTGGCCCTTTGGAGACCGTGGTGCAGGCGAGCCGCCACCGACATGGATTATAAGGGCGAAGCGAGGATATTGTCAAACTTTTTCAATCGGTTTTATCGTGACAAATCAGCCCGATGATTGACAGTTCATGGAATCGTCTGCTATCGTAACGCCTTCTTGTGCCGAGGTAGCTCAGTCGGTAGAGCAGCGGTCTGAAAAGCCGCGTGTCGGCAGTTCAATTCTGCCCCTCGGCACCATTTTCTCCCACTACGATACGCTGAAATCCCGTGGCCTCGGGACAAGCTCCTCGGCACCATCTTTTCCCTACCACAGTACAATAGTTGCCCGATACGCGCTGATCCCCAGACGAACTGCCGACCGTGTCGGCAGCTGATGGACAGCCGAGTCGCATCGGCCGTCACTCGCCCGAGCAGCACCATACTGACAATCGTAAAAGATGTCATGCTCATTTCGGCCTCCCTTCACCAGGGATCGGGTACTGCCGTGCTCCCGTGCCCATGACCTGGGGTTTGTCGTCCGACGCGATTAATTGAAGTCCTCGACCATTTTATTGATCGGATCGATTTGCAGCGTCACTCGCGTCCCTTTATTCACGTCGAGTAATCTGGTGGCGGCCGCATCCTTTACTTTAAAGGACTCGGCTTTACCCGTCTCCAGATCGAGCGTCAGCACCCTTCGAACGGGATCAAATCGTTCGACCGTTCCCTCAACCACACGGACCGTCTCAAGCCGTTTCACGGCCCCTGGAGTGGCCCGGCTGATATTAATGATCATGTTATTCTCATCGAGCTCCAACTCCAGGCGACTGCCCACTTTCACCCCCTTGATCTTTTCCCGGTCGACCTGTTTGAGGCTGAATTCACGGATGGTTCCGATGTCCGTTTTCAGCAAGACCGCGTCGTCCGTCATGGACTGCACGATCCCACCGACAAAGAGAGGTCGGTCGACGCCGGCCTGCGATGGATGGGCCGCGAGAGCGGAGGACAATCCGACCGACATGAGAGAGACGACACTCATCACTACACCCAGTTTCAAACCGTCCAGTATCTTCACGATGCACCTCCTCCTGCTCTGCGGATCGTTGACGCCTCACATCCTTCTGAGAGGCGCCGAGGTGGTGGTCACAACCTCACGCTTGATCTTGTGCCCGTCTCGGATTGTTCCGACCATTTTGGCGGACTCCACGCTCACCCGTGGAATGCCGTCGGTACGATGGCCGTCCAGGCATCACTCACCGCGCCACCGGCGCCTCGGACTGAGAGGGGCTGGGCCTATGCAATCGGTTCGACGTCGATATCGTTGTCGACGTGCTTGACCCCCCGCACTTCGGAGGCGAACTGTCCGATCCGGTCCTTCTGTCCGGCCGTTTTGACAATGCCGTGCAGGATGACGCCGTTTTTCTCCGCTTCGACGTCCAGCGCCTCGGCTTTCATCGTCGGGTCCTGGATGAGCTGTGAGCGGACCAACTGCGCCACGTTGCCGTCATGGCCGGCCGTGTATTGGACGACCGTGATCTCGTTCTGCACTTCCGTCACGCCCGGCACATCGCCGGCCACCTCCGCCGCGTGGGCTTTTTCATAATCGGTCAAGACATAACCCGACAGCACCGCCACGCCGTTGTGTTTGATATTGACGGTCACTCCGCGATAATCCAGGTAGGGGTCGTTCTGCAGCAGCGCATCGATCTTCCAACGCATCCAGCTATCTGCATTGATGTGGAGCATGGCTGAGGACGCCTTCGCCGCCTGAGCCGACACGCCCCCTGCCGGTGTGAGCACCACTGCTGCAATCACCACCCACAGAATGTTCCGTTTTCGTATCTGCCGTTTCATGGGCTCCTTTTTCATGGTTTTTTGGGTACATGTGGGGGCATCCGATCCCCCATTCCCACACCCCGGAGTTTCACTCACCACGGGATTGGCTTCCTCTGGCTTCTCCCACCTGCTGCCACGCTGGTCCTGAGCGGCGTTACTTTTGAGTCCCGTACCATGATCATTAGTCATTTCCAGTTTTCCGATGCGGAGGCTCATACAGGATGAAGAACCTCCATCCTGTCTTTAATTGCATCGACACCCGGCACCAATGCGACGAGTTCATCGACCCGTTTTTTTTCATCGTGCTGATGGACGATGCCGTGCAACGAGACGTCCCCATTGACCATCCGAACCCGCAGGTCCCGGATTCGCAGGGTGGGGTTCTCGAGCAGATCCGATCTGATCTCCTTATCCATCTCGACACTCCGGCTCACGTTCGGCATGACATGAATATCGTCTTGGATGGCTTGGGTTCCGTGGGTCGCCATGGCAAGCAGTTCCGCCTCTCCCCTCTCATTTCCAGTTTGCACGGTTCCGCCCAGCTTCACGGTGCCATGATCGACAGTCACTCTGACATGATCCAAGTCGAACAGGGCATCTCTTTCCATCTCGGACTCCAGGGTGGTCTTGATCCACCGATCACTCGGCGCTCGCGGCAAATCTGGAGCGTTTGACATGGAAAGCCAGGCAAACAGGAGCAACGCGACAACACCGACCACGGTCAAATCCTTCATGATCCTTCACTCCCATCATCAGGAGAGCTGCCCTTCTGATGCGCTATTCCACGGCGATCGTTTCCGGTAAACGGCACCAACTTGGAGACAGAGCCTCTGTTCAGCCGTACGTCACGCCCCAGCCCTGATAGTGTCATAATCTTCTTCTGCAGCTGTGTTCATGTGTCTTTTAACAACACTCAGCATGCTATTCGCGTGTTGGTATGACATTCTTCTAATGATCCGCCTCTATGATCTATCCGTTCATTTCTATTTCAATGCAAATCGCATGCTAACGCTTTGCTAATGAGGCGGCCCATCATCAATCCCCAATGTTTCAGCCATCTAGGTGGGTCGAATTGCTCGGCAATCGTGACTGGCCTGAGAGATTCGATATAATTCGCAAGCTGTGTGGGGCGTTGTCCCCTTAATATTGGGAGATAAATCCCTATCGTGAAACGGTAGTGAGAAGTGGAATTCCATCGGTGCCTCATCACCGTGCGCATCAGCGGTATCAATCACCCATCAGTCCGTTGATGTGTTGCCCACATGACGATGACCCTCGCCAAACCGCCGGTCGTATCAGGATTGCTGCCGTCCAGAGTCAGGGATAAGTGTCACGCTGTCGTTTGCTATAATAAAAGTTTGGGAGACGCAGGATGAACACGGAAGTTCTTTCTATAGGGAAAAATTCAAATCCCGTCAACGAACGCGCGATGTTGCTGGTCCTGGCGGCCATCCAGTTTACGATTGTGCTGGATTTTCTGATCATTATGCCGCTGGGCCCGCAATACATGCGCGTGTTTGCCATCACATCGGGACAGTTCGGGTTGATTGTGTCCGCCTACGCCGTCAGTGCGGGGATTTCCGGCATTGCCGCCGGATTTTTTCTGGATCGTTTTGATCGAAGGCAGGCGTTATTGTGGCTCTACGCCGGGTTTACGATCGGGACGTTTCTGTGCGCGTCGGCGCCGAGCTACCCGTTGCTGGTCGCCGCACGTGTGGTCACGGGTGCGTTCGGCGGAGTGGCGGGCGCGCTGATACTGGCCATCATTGGCGACGTCATTCCGGATGAACGGCGCGGTGCGGCCATGGGCATGGTGATGTCCTCCTATTCTGTGGCGTCGATATGCGGCGTGCCCATCGGACTGGCCCTGGCGTCACAGTTGAGCTGGCACGTCCCGTTTTTCGTGCTCGGCGGGTTGTGCGCGGTCATCCTAGCGGCTGAAGCTCGCGTCATGCCGTCGTTGCGAGGACATTTGCATCATGCCCGTGAGCAGCACCCGGCGGCGCGGGTACTGTCCGTCATGATGCACGCGGACCATCAGAAGGCGTTCCTGTTCATGGCCGCCCTGACCAGTTCCAGCTTCGTCATCTTCCCCTACCTGAGCGCGTATATGGTCGCCGACGTCGGCTTGACGGAGAAGGAACTGCCGCTTATCTATCTGGCGGGCGGTTCGTGCACGATTTTCAGCATGAACCTAATCGGGCAATGGGCGGATCGAACGGGGAAATTGCGCGTCTTCACGCTGATGACGCTCTCCACCGTGGTCCCGATCCTGACCCTGACCAATTTGCCCCGTGTGCCGCTCTATGCGGCCCTGGCCACCTCGACCGTCTTTATGATCTGCATGTCCGGACGATTTGTTCCGGCGATGGCGCTGATGACGTCGAGCGTCGAATCCCGGTATCGCGGCGGATTTATGAGCCTGAACACCTCCGTGCAGCAATTCTCGTCCGGTTTGGCGGCCTTCCTGAGCGGACAAATCATCGGTCAGGCACCCGGTGGTGTTATGACCCACTTCCCCGCAGTCGGATTGCTCTCCGTCGGATGCGGATTCACCAGCATCTATCTGGCCAGATTTTTAAGACTGTCCGATGAAAAGAAAGCGGCGGGCAGCACTCCGGGTGAGAAGCCGTCCGTCTCTCTCCCAGTGTAACGCGACGAAATCCGACCAGAGTACTGTACAGGGTAATCAAGGGGTTGAGCAGTGTAAACGGCTAAGATCAGGACGTTGATGGCCAGCGTGTTCCTGCTCCGCATCCGTACGAGCGGCACGAAGGAAGTTTGACGACAACGAGCCTGCCTGTCAATCAGCACTCCCCTCGACTCGCGTGACCGGCTCGTGATTTGCATCGGAAAATCAAGATCATATGTCATACAAGGTCTCGTCTCAAAATCCGCATGTGACTTGACAATCCCCGGGTAGGATCTACACTGACACATAGGATGTCGAGGACTGTCCATGGCTGAAATACCCGACGGGAACACGACCA
>DATJYI010000246.1:0-4037 GCA_035499635.1 Nitrospiria bacterium
CCGGAAGAGGCCATTGTTTGATGACATGCCTCGTCGGCGCTGCGATCCGGATGGCAGGGGGGGGTGAAATTTAATCCTGTCAGGCAACGACCATCGAGCACTAACGCCCTCTTCAGCCGTATTGATGAAAATACATCTGTCCAGCAGTGCCCTCGCAATGTCCCACAGTTTTATTTTGTCCCAACGCCGATCACCATCTCGCACGGTCCGACGAAGCCCCTGGAGGTTTGAAACCGGCCGAGCTCGCGGGTGATCTCCTCCCACGCGGCCTCCCTGCCGGCCTGATCGAGGCCGGAGAGCATCTGGTGGAGCGCGCCGAACGACTCCTTTTCGAATCTCACGCATTCGGCGGCCGAGGCCATTTGAAGCGGCGCCGGCACAATGTTGATCTTGATGTCCTTGAAACCCGCCTTCGTGTAGGCCGCCTCCAGCACCCCGGACCCTCCCAGGCTGAACGGCCCCGGCTGACCGGGAAGCGGCGGCGGCAGTTGCGCCCGGCGCCGGATGATCGACACGGGGATGGAGAAGAAACCGTTCTTCTCGGCCGTCGAATAAACGATCGCCGCCACGCGCCCGCCCGGCTTGAGCGCGTGGTGCATCCCGCGCAGGGCCTTCTGTTGATCCGGAAAGTAGATGAGGCCGACCCGCGACATCACGATGTCGTAGGATGCCGGCTCCACATCGAGCTGTTCCCCGTCGAGAACCTTGGTCTCGACATTGTTGAAACCGGCACGCGTCGCGGACTCGGCGGCATAGCGGAGAATGTTCGGCGCAATGTCCGTCGCCACCACCCGGCCGGTTGGCCCAACCCGTTTCGCGGCCAGCAGGGTCTGACCCCCCGCTCCCGCGGCGACGTCCAGGATCCTCTGACCGGCCGCGGCGCGGGCCATGTCCAGCATGATCTCGGTGACCGGATCGAGCCAGGCGGCGATCGTGGGGCCCCACTCATGCCAGGGTGTGGCCGCCGATTGCCATTGTTCGCGGGTGGTGTTTTTGTATGTGATCGGGTCGAATTGGGGCGTAGGAGTCGTCATCGTATTATCCTTTCGCAGCATACGGGTAAGCGATCGAGATTGACAGCACAGAGAGTTCGTCGTGGCAAATGCACTCCGCTTGAATGCCGTGGACAGTCCACCCTGAGGGGACGGACGCGACATGCACGGCCGGTCTGAGACCGTTGCAAGAATATGCCCTCGCGCATGAAAAATCAACGGGGATCGAGCTGAAGCGACCATCGGTCGCGTGCCATCGTCCAACCAATTTACTCAGGCCTCGTTCAGTGTTTGACAGCCATTTTTGAATATGTCACGGTAGTATGAATGAACGAAAAGAACGAAATCGGCCGGTTAGACACGATGGATTGGCCCCATCGGATCCCATGATTTCACGGTGGCGATTCTGGTCAAGACTTTTTTGTCTCGAAGCCCTCCGGGCGCTCTCCCGCCACAAGCTGCGGACGGCGCTGACGGCGCTCGGCGTGACGATCGGCGTGGCCGCGGTCATCTGGATGGTGGCGATCGGCCAGGCCGGGACGGCCCGCGTCGAAGCGCGGCTGCAAGAACTCGGCAATAACTTCGTCTGGATCGAGGCGGGCTCCCGCAATATCAACGGCGTCCGGAACGGGTCGCACGGCACCACCACGCTCACGCCCGCGGACGCGGCGGCCATTCGCAGCCAGATGCCGCTCATCGCGAGCGTCTCCGAGAACGTCGACGGCCGCCTGCAGATCATCGCCGAAGACCGCAACTGGAACACCTTCTATCGTGGCGTCTCCCCGGCCTTTCTGTCGATCAAGCGCTGGCGGATGGCGCAGGGCTCGTTCCTTACCCGCGCCCAGGTCACACACATCGCCAGCGTCGTGGTAATCGGCCAGACCGTCCGGCGCGAGCTGTTCGGCACCGACGACCCGATCGGACGGATCATCCGCATGAGCGGCACGCTGTTCAAGGTGATCGGCGTGCTGGCGCCGATGGGCTCGACGCCCTGGGGCCACGATCAGGACGACATCGTCGTCATGCCCTGGACCACCGCGCTGAAGAAAATCCGGGGCCAGGGCTATACGTGGCTCGACGACATCCTCTGTTCGGCGGTCTCCCGGCAGGCCGTCAATCCGGCGATCGACGCCGTCACCGCCCTGCTCCGCCAGCGGCACCACATTCCCTCCGGCGGTGCGGACGACTTCAATATCCGCCGGCCGGATGAAATGATCGAGGCGGCGCTGGCTGAGAGCCGGACGATGGAGCTGATGCTGGTCAGCGTGGCGGCGATTTCGCTGCTCGTGGGCGGAATCGGCATCATGAACGTGATGCTCGCTTCCGTGGCCCAGCGGACGGAGGAGATCGGCCTGCGGGTCGCGGTGGGCGCAACGCGGCGGGCGGTCCAGATGCAGTTTCTCGGCGAGGCCGTGATGCTGAGCCTCTTCGGCGGCTTGATCGGCGTGCTGCTCAGCCTCGGCGGCGACGTCATCATCGAGCGGACGCTGGGCTGGCCCCTGGCCCTCTCAATGCAGGCGGCTCTGCTCGCCGTCATGTTTGCCGTTGCCGTGGGGGTGTTCTTCGGCTTCTATCCGGCGTGGCGGGCCGCGCGGCTCGACCCGATCGAGGCGCTGCGGCGGGAATGAGGGCGAACGCGGCCCGAGTGTGCTCTTACTCCGTTCCCCCCGGACCGGCAGGCTGAGCCATCAGTATCCCGTCCCGCTGCGCATCGAGCAGAAAATGTAACAGCATGTTGTCGACAATCTCGCGCCCGACGGCCGACGGCGAGTGGGTCGGAGTCATGACGAACAGAAACAGCTCGATCCAGGTCACCCCGAAATCCTGATACTCATAGTGCTTGAGCACCCGCTTGCCTTCCTTGACGTCGACCTGGAGCGTCAACGTGTCGGTCAGGCGGGCCGGAATCAACCCGATCGTCACGCCGGAGAGAAACCCGCCGAGCGCGCCCAGGGCCAGGTCGGTCTCGTCGCGGAGACTGAGGCTGAGGTGGCGGGGCGCGGTGCCGTTGCCCTGTTCGAACGATGAAAACGCCATGCTCCGGCTGAAGACTTTGACGATCTCCTTGTTGAAGTAGTAGATGCCCGATGGATCCCGCTGGTATGACAGAAAGAATTTGACGTCGTAATCGACCGACGGTTTGGGCCCGCCCGGCTGGAATTGGTCGTAGCCGATGACGGGCAATTGATGGCCGGGAAAGGCGGCGCAGCCCTCGAGCGCGAGCAGCACCAGCGCCCCCCAGAGCACCCTTCCAAAATGGCGCCTGCTCATGTCTCCGACGCCTTCCGTCCCCGTTCAGCCGACTTCAGATCCCGCCCAGTTTGTTCAATCTGCGCCGGGCGTCGTCGATCGAGGCGTAATTGGCCATCGTGTCGGGAGCGGTGTTGAGAAAGGTTCTCAGCTCGTGGGCCGCTGATTCCGCGTCGCCCTGGTCCATATACGCCACGCCCAGGAGGTAGTGCGTGTCGGGATCGTTGGGATTGAGGCGCAGGGCTGTCGTATACTCCGCGATCGCCGCGGCGCGATCACCCCGCTCGTCGAGGGCCGTGCCGAGGACGACGTGGGGAGAGGCATGCGTCGGGTCGAGGCGGACCGCTTCGCGGTATTGGGCGATCGCCCCATCCAGATCCCCCTGCTCACCGAGCGCCGTGCCCAGGTCGGTGTGGGCGGCCGCGCGGGCCGGATCGAGGCGCAGCGCCTCCCGGTATTCGGCGATCGCCCCGTTCAACTGCCCGCTCTGGCTGAGCGCGGTGCCCAGATTGACGTGGGCGCCCGCGTCATTCGGCGCCAGGCGAAGCGCGGCGCGGAATTCCTCCGCCGCCGCCTCGGGCTGGCCGTCGCTTAACAGCGCCGCGCCGAGATTGTTGTGGGCCTCCGCCAGGTTCGGGCTGTACCGGAGGGCAGCGCGCGATTCGGCGATCGCGCCGTTCACGTCGCCCGTGCGCAGCAGCGCCGCCGCGAGCGTGTTGTGCGCCTCGGCCAGGGCCGGATCAACGCGCAGCGCGGCGCGGGATTCCGCAATCGCCCCGGCGAACTGCTCCTGCT
>DATJYI010000247.1:0-2993 GCA_035499635.1 Nitrospiria bacterium
TAGTCCGAGACACATTCTGGGTGGAAGGAGCAAAAGGCTCAGCCCCCGCTTATTTGGTCTTGATCAGCACGGCAAGACAGTTGACATGCGAAGATTTGTTGGAGCTGATCGAGACAACAGGAAATTACGGTGCGAAGGTGCATATCGCTCTTGAGTCATGGCAAATCGTGGTCGAGGTCGCCGAAGAATGCCATCGACGGGTTCGGGAGGCGATCTGGCACTTGGGCCATTATTGTATCGGTTACTTCGAAAGAATTAATCGGATCCCAACCTTTTTGGTCGAGCCAGACGGCGATGAAAGAATTTTATCGGACGTTGTTCCGGAAGAGAACGGAAGGAGAAGACTTCGATGGGCGCAAGAGTCGGTTATTCGTTTGAACGGATGAAAGTGGCGGACGACCCCATTTTAAAGGTGCTCTACGACGCCCCGGTCTGCTCACGCTGCGGGGGATTCATGGTGACAGAACCGTGTTACGATTTCCGGGTGCTGCGTTGTGTGCAGTGCGGAGATCTCGTGGACCCGGTCATACTTCAGAACCGCCAACACCGTTCGGCCCCGACGCAAAGAACGAACAGGCAGGGCCAGCATTCTAGGGCCGCTTAGAAATACGGTCACGCGATCAAGGAGTGCGATGAGCATGCCGTTTACCCAAGAAATGAAGGACAATCCCGTATCGAAACGGACGCGTTCGGCCGCATTTTTAAGACGCTGGTGGGCCTGGCTCGTTATAATCTGCCTGCTCTTGGCCGGGGGGGGCGTCTTCACCCTGATGCGGCCTGGCGACGCGCAAACGCCGCCGCAACGTTCCAGCGGACATCGGAATGGGTTCGATGCTTCGCAAGCGACCCCGGTGGTGGCGGCATCGGCCAAGACGGGCGACATCGGGGTCTATCTATCAGGCCTGGGTTCGGTGACGCCGATCGCCACCGTCACCATACGAAGCCGCGTTGACGGACAGCTGATGGACGTATTGTTCCGCGAGGGACAGATCGTTCGCGCCGGCGAGTTGCTGGCGACTATTGATCCGCGTCCTTACCAGGCCCAACTCGCGCAAGCGGAGGGCGAGATGGACCGCGACCGGGCTCTCCTCAACAACGCAAAGATTGATCTGGATCGCTACCGGGCGTTGTATCAAAAAGATTTGGTTCCGCAGCAGCAGCTGGACACGCAGGAAGCCTTGGTACAACAATACGAAGGCACTCTCAAGATCGATCAAGCGGCCATCGACACGGCGAAATTGCAGCTGGTCTATTGCCGTATTACGGCGCCGGTCGGGGGGCGTCTGGGTCTACGCCAAGTCGATCCCGGCAACATCGTCCACGCGAGCGACCAGAACGGGTTGATCGTCATCACACAGTTGCAGCCGATCACGGTCGTTTTTGCCATTCCCGAAGACAGCATCCACGGCGTGATGAGCAAACTGCGGGCGGGGGAAAAGCTGCCCGTCGAGGCCTACGACCGCGCCGGAAATACGAAGCTCGCCACAGGCGCCTTGCTGACCGTGGACAATCAAATTGATCCTGCTACGGGTACCGTCAAATTGAAAGCACAATTTTCCAACGACGACTCCGGCCTTTTTCCCAACCAGTTCGTGAACGTGCAAATGTTGCTGGACACGCGGCGCGGCGCGACTCTGATCCCGACCGCGGCCGTCCAGCAGGGGGCGCAGGGGACGTTCGTCTACGTGGTCAAGGCCGATCGTACCGTCGCGGTTCGTCCGATCAAACTGGGTCCGACACAGGGAGAGCGGGCCGCTGTCGAGACCGGACTTGCACCCGGGGAACTGGTGGTCGTGGACGGGACGGGCAAGCTGCGCGAAGGCGCCAAGGTGGAACTTGCTGCGCAGGATGCGCCGCCAGCGGACCACGCGGCGGCGAAACACAACGGCGGACGGCACCGGGTCGGTGATCCAAGCTCCGTCGCTACGGAATAGGCCGGCAGCGATCGGAAATTGTGAATTCCGGCCCCGCGCGGTCTTGTTCCTCGAGTGCGTGTGATCGATAAGGATACCGGCATATGAATCCGTCGCGTCCCTTCATCCTACGGCCTGTGGCGACTTCGCTGGTCATGGTCGCAATTCTCCTGGCGGGTGTCGTCGCCTACCGGTTGTTGCCGCTCTCCGCCTTGCCGGAAGTCGATTACCCGACCATTCAAGTTGTGACGCTCTACCCGGGCGCGAGCCCCGACGTGATGACCTCCTCGATCACCGCGCCGCTCGAGCGCCAGTTCGGCCAGATGCCGGGGCTGAACCAGATGTTGTCGACGAGCTCAGGCGGCGCGTCCGTGATCACGCTTCAATTCAGCCTGGATCTGAATCTTGACATCGCGGAGCAGGAGGTGCAGGCCGCGATCAACGCCGCGGGCAGTTTTCTTCCGAGCGATCTGCCTACTCCCCCGATTTACAACAAGGTCAACCCGGCCGATGCGCCGATCCTTACCCTGGCCATCACCTCCAAGACCATGCCCCTGTCCAAGGTTCAGGACCTCATTGACACGCGACTGGCGCAGAAGATCTCGCAGCTGCCGGGCGTCGGCCTCGTGAGCATCAGCGGAGGCCAGCGCCCCGCGGTGCGCATCCGCGCCAACCCGAGGGCGCTGGCGGCCTACGGCATGAGCTTGGACGACGTGCGCACCGCGGTCGGCAACCTGAACGTCAACCAGGCCAAGGGCAGCTTCGACGGTCCGAATCACGCCTCCACCATCGACGCCAACGACCAGCTCAAGTCGGCCGACGAATACCGGCAGATGATCATCGCCTACAGGAACGGCGGACCGGTGCGCCTTTCCGATGTGGCCGACGTGACGGACGACGCTGAAAACGTGCGGCTGGCCGCCTGGGCCAACGACACCGCCGCGGTGGTCCTCAACATTCAACGTCAGCCCGGTGCCAACGTGATCGAGGTGGTCGATCGGGTAAAGCGCATCCTCCCGCAGCTCCGGGCGACCCTCCCCGGATCGGTGGACGTGGGCCTTTTGACCGATCGCACGACCA
>DATJYI010000248.1:0-2696 GCA_035499635.1 Nitrospiria bacterium
GAAGTGGTGTCAGCGACCGTGGTCTGCGGGCGTGACGTTGGTTGTTCTCGTGACGGCAGGGTGCGCCGCGTTCCCGTCGGCCCGCCCTCGTGAAGCCGATCGACAACTGGTGATCCGCGTGGCGGAGTTCCTGCGCGCGGATGATCACGAGGCAGAACAACGCTTGCCCTCCCTCGCCGACCGGCAGCCGGCGGAACTTGAGTCGGCGCTCCGGACGGTGTTGTCCGGCCCGCCGCTGTGGGGTGAGGCGTCGCCGAAGACGGGGCTGCTGCCGAACCGCCCGATCGAGGTGGAGGGCGTCACTCGACGATACGGCCTCTACGTTCCGCCCGCCTATCAGCCCGGCCGCAGCTATCCGTTGATCATCTGCCTGCACGGCGCCGGCTTTGACGGCGACACCTACCTGGAGCGCTGGCAACCCCGTCTCGGGGAGCGTTACCTGCTGGCCTGTCCCAGCATCGAGGACGGCGCCTGGTGGACGCGCGACGGCGAACTTCTGGTGATGGCGGTCTTCAAGGAGGTCACCCGGCGCTATCATATCGACCGCGACCGGGTGTTTTTGACCGGCATGTCGAACGGCGGCCTCGGCACCTATCTGATCGGGCTCAATCATACCGACCAATTCGCCGCGATTATTCCCATGGCCGGGGCCTTCCCCAGGGGGTTTTATCCCCTCTTTGACAACGCCACGCACACGCCTCTCTATGTGATCCATGGCGCGAGGGACCAGGTGATTCCTGTTGCATTCAGCCGGAGCATCGTGGCCTATCTCAAGCGGGAGAATATTCCGGTGGTCTATCGCGAGCATACCCAGGTCCATCCCATGGCGGGAGGGCATTTCTTCCCAAAGGACGAGCTGCCGCCGCTGATGACCTGGCTCGATGCGCAACGCCGTCCGGCGCCGGGTCCGCCGCTCACCGTCGTGCGCGACCGGGATCATACGGGCCGCGACGCCTGGGTGCGGCTGGAGCAGGTCGATCCATCCGTGGGCTCCGTCTGGGCGGCGATACAGGATGATGAGGAGAACAGCCGGCTGGTCCGGGGCGCCTTTGCCCGGCTGTCGGTGATTCGCGAAGGCAACACGCTGCGCGTGACGACGATGGGCGTGCGCCGGTTCAGCGTGCTCTTCTTTCCCGGCTCCGTCGATTTTCGGAGTCCGGTCACGATTGTGACCAATGGACTGACCAGCTTTGAAGGCACGATTACGCCTGACAGCCGCGTGCTGCTCGAAGAGGCGAGGCGCCGGCCCGATCCGGCCCAGCTGGTGCTGGCCGCGATTGAGATCAACGTGCCATCGTAACCGGGAAGGAGCGGATCATGGGCGGAGCTGCCGCGGGGGGTGACGGGCGATTTTTTCTGGCTCATCTGTTTTTTCTGGTGGTCTTCATCGCGCTGGTCTGGGCGTTGGTGGTCGTGCTGCTCCACCGCCGCGAGCGCGCCGCTGTTCTGCTGGCCGTCGTGCCGCTCGTCTTGATTTTTACGACGGCGTTTCTGGCGCCCAGGCACCCGATGGGCCATCAGTTGGTCAACGTCGTCTATGACGGGCTGCTGATCTTCAACGCCTGGTTTTTCTGGACACGCGGGCCGTCGCCGCTGGGCTGGCTCTATCTGGTGGCGGTCATCGGCACCGCGCTTGACTTCGCCATGCATTTTGTCGTCAAGATTGCATAAATGATGGGAGGTGTCATGAGGGAATTGTGCCAGACTGATGATCAGTGGGTGGGTTTTATCCTGCGCCTCTCACTGGGCGGGGTGATCCTGCCCCACGGATTGCAGAAACTGGTTGGACTCTTCCATGGTGAGGGCTTCTTTATGATCGTGACGTTCTTTACTCAACGCATTCACCTGCCCTGGCTGCCGGCGCTGCTCCTGATCCTCGTGGAATCGTTCGGCGCGGCCGCGGTGGTCGTGGGGTTTGTGACGCGGCTGGCCGCGTTTATGATCGCGTCGGTCATGGTGGGCGCCGTCGCCTTCGTCCTGTGGCAGAACGAATTTTCCATGAAGTGGCTGGGCGAGCATCAGGGCGAGGGGTTTGACTATCAGATGCTGGCGTTCGGCATCGCTCTGGCCTTGATCGTCACCGGCGGCGGCCGGCACTCGGTCGATCTGCTCCTGACCAAACGGTTCGCGGATGAAGAGCGCGGCCTTCTCCGCGGGTGACGCCGACACCATCCGCTGGCGTTCCTGGGGGGACGACGTCTTTTCTCAGGCGCGGGCCGAGAGCAAACGGGTGCTGCTCTCCATATCCGCCAGCTGGTGCCACTGGTGCCACGTCATGGACGAAGAGAGTTTCTCCCATCCCGAAGTGATCCGGCGGCTCAACAGCCGGTTCATTCCGGTCAGGGTCGACAGCGATCAACGGCCCGACATCAACAGCCGGTACAACATGGGCGGCTGGCCCACGGTCGCGGTTCTTGACGCGGAGGGGGAAGTGATCGCGGGGGAAACCTATCTCCCCCTCGGCCCGTTTCTCGCCTGGCTTGACTCGACAGCCCGGGCCGAGTCACCGATGCCGCACCGGACGAGAGCGGCTCCATCAGCCGCGGCGACTCCGGCGCTGGATCATGCAATGGTGATGGCCGTTGCGGGGTGGCTGGAGAAGAGCGACGATCATGCCTTCGGCGGTTTCGGCCGGGCGCCCAAATTCCCACAGCCGTGGGCCGTCGAATTGCTGCTCCGGCTGCACGCCCGGACCG
>DATJYI010000249.1:0-6277 GCA_035499635.1 Nitrospiria bacterium
CGCCAGCTCCACGCTCATCTCAACATCGGTTGCATTTATCGACTAGGGGCCCTAGAACTAATCTCATAATTATAATTCTTTTGGGTTAGGCCGTTTCTTTGATTATAGTGTCGCATGGCCGTGACCCTCACCGAGGCCCACCGGCTTTTTACATTCTCATACTGAAGTCGTAGATCCGCTCAATGGTCCCCTTCGTGTTGATGGCATAGCCCACCGTGGTATGCGGCCCGATGAAGCCGGTGGTCGGGTCTCCGATCGCGTTGATATCGTACTCATGCAAGACTTTTTTAACTTGTTGGACGTCTCCAGTCAGCAGATGAAGATCCTCCGCACTCACGCCGAGTGTCTGAATGAAAGCCTTGAGCACCTCCGAAGTGTCGTTTTGAGGATCCATCGTGATGGCAAGGAACACGATGTGCTTCCCGATCGCCGGCTCCACCTGCTGTTCCACCTGTTGCCGATTCCGAAGGATCAATGGGCAGGCATCTTTGCAGTGGGTGTGGATGAACGTGAGAAAGAGGGGCCGCCCATTCAAACTGGATAGCGAGACCTTCTTCCGGTCCTGATCGATCAGATCGAATGGCGGGGCCGGATCCCCTTGCTTCAGTTGATTGGATTTCGATTCGTTGTGGCGCGGTTGGAAGGTCCCCGGTCCCTGCTCCTGGTCCTGTTTTGCACTCCCTTCGTGAGCCTGAAGCGATGGCGCAAGGAGAACGCCTAGAAGTGTGACGAGAATGATTGTGGTGAGGGATTGGGCCGACTGTCTCATACAGACCTTTTCACATTGGAACGGACGTCAGGACAAGATCGATCGGCGACAGAATCAACAATAACATTTTGACATGAATTCCTTGACGTTTCAATGAGACCTCGGACTTGCCCACCTCCTGCTGGAGTGGTGAAAGTCACCACATAGCCCGCGATTCTCTGACTCGCACTACAAAGACCGACCTGTGTGAACGGAAACACGCGTAGGTTGCGCCAGGTCTCCGGGTTTCCGCGCAAACGCACCATCAGCCACGCATCCTGCAAAATGTCCTCCGATTCGTCCACACCGACCAGTCGCGTCACGAAAGCGTGCAGATCGAGACGCATCTGTTGGAAGAGTCCGGTTAAATCGAAGGGTTTTCCGCCCATGATCAGTCCGTCATCAATGGTCTCGTGTCTCCGCTCTCGAGGTCTGGTGCGCCATTCGTCCAATGCAATCCGCCCATTCGTCGAATCATCCCCGTTCGAGGGGGGGCGGGAGGAGGAGGTGGTTACCTCCCACCCTTGAACCCAAGGGAGGGAGCCCAGGGTTTCCCTCGAACGGGATATTTGTCAGCTTGTGCGTCGGTGTCTTTCACATCAGATCAACAGATCCAGTATCATTACGGCGATATTCAGGCCCCGTAGTCCTTCGGGCCAACTACAATTATTCAATCGGGAGCTATTTCTGATGTATTTGCGCCCTGATAATTTTAATCGCCGCGTCGGGGTCACAGTGTTTCCCCTGCGAGTAACTTGTGAATGAGCATGCTGAGGTTCTCCACCGATGAATTCTCGGTCAAGACATAGCCATCAAGGAGAATAGTTGGTGTGCCTTGCACGCCGTCACGGGCGGCTCTGGCAATGCCATCATTCAGAGCCCGTGCGGGACCGCCGGACGCCAGTCGTTGCTTGACGAAATCAGGATCAAGCCCGACCTCTGTGATGACGTTCGATTCCACGGCGGGATCCTGAATATCCAGTTTTTCGTCTTGTAAGGTGCGAAACAACACTTTCGCCATGGCAGTGCCTTTTCCCTCGGCGAGGGCGACCTCGTATAATTCAAATGGCAACAACGGCTTGTTGCGTATCACCGGTAGACCGATTTCCGTCACATCCAAGCGATTGCCAAACTCGCTCCGTAATGCCGGAAGCAACAACGCCTCGAAGTGATGGCAATGAGGGCAATAGAAGTCAACAAACACTTCCATCTTCACCCGGTCCTTGACATGCGTGGATGGTTCATGTAACAGCCGATAAGGCTTCAGTTCGGATGCCGGTTTGGAGCAATTAGTCCACAACATGAGGCACAGGATGCTGATCCCCACGACCCATATTCTCGGCACTCTCTTCATATGACACTCCCTTTTTCGTGATCGGTCGAGGGGGGGGCGGGAGGCGGAGGCAGTCGCCTCCCGCCCTTTGAACCCAAGAGAGAGAGGAGGGTAACATCCTCCTGGGTTTCCTCGATTTAATGGACCAATCACATCAGACCTAGTCCATGACCATGGCATCGCAATACCAGTTGATGCCCATCCTCGTGCCTTTGACGCTTTTGACCGCGTTGATGAGAGTTTCCGGCTTGACCGTACCGTCATGGGTCACGATTACGTGGCCTTTCATGCTTTCCAGATCGACACTGGTCACCCCTTTGACGGCCTTCAACGCTGCGGTGAGCTCCTTCGGGTAGAATTCACAAAACTTCCCCCCGAGCATCAGGACGGTTTTCTGCTCGGCGGCGCCCGCCGGTGCCGTGAGTAACAGGACTCCCAGTACAACAGGTGGGATCAGCGATGCCATGAGATGACGCATGGAATGCCTCCTTGGTCTATGCGGACATGGCGTCATGCCGCGGGTGGTAGACGCCGCGCCTTGGACGGCGTCTGTTCTCGTATCATCACCGCCGTTAACCGGTGATTGAGAGGTCTCTGTTTGAAAAATATTCGTCATATCGAATCACGAAGTCCTTCTTCGCCATTGGCACATGACACGTCCGGCATTTGTTGAAGTTTTCCGCCAGTGGTTTGCCGTCTGGGCTGAAGGCGGCAAAAACCCATGAGCCGGTCTTGAGGGCGTCCGGCACCCCCTGGCCCCATCCCTCGCCCTTGCCCATGACAAAGATCTTCGACAGCTCGCCCTTGACGAGCATTCCGTCAGGTCCGGTTTTCAACGTTCCATCCGGTTGCTCTTTGACTGAGAAGTTTTCCATCACGAATATCGTTCCATTGGGAAACGGCCGGCCCCGAGGGGTGGTCGCTCCCACGGAATTAATGTAGATGTCGCGCACCTGTTTAGCATCGGGCCGTTGCACCGCGGTCAAAAACTTTGGCCAGGCGTGATAACCGGCCGGCAGCGGCAATTCACCGTCCCCTGGTGGAGACGCGGTGATGGGCGCAGTCACAAGAAACAGAACGACGAACGACAACACGGCAAGAGAAGCAGCGAAAGAGCGCATGGGGCCTCCTGATGTTGGGTCAATGCACAGCCATGGTCAGTCCAAGCCAGGTGCGTACGGGTGGAATACGGATCAGGATTGTTCGTTCAACCAGTTTGACTAGTAGCAGGGACAGGCCGAACAATGGCAGATAGAGGGCGAGCAGCAGAATCACCATCCCCAAACCGAACGCAAAGCGCGGCCTCTGGATCGGCTCCGGTGCCCCCAGTACGCCCTGTGTCCGCCGTCGCCACCACATCACCACGGCACTGACGCAGAGCAGGAGAAGGCCGAGCGCCACCGTTGTGTTCAGAAGCTGGTTGGGCCAGCCGAAGAGCTGTCCCTCATGCGCGGCAACGCCCACATCCACGACCTGGTCGATCGGATGCTCGTCGCTGAACCCTTCGCGTTTCAGCACGGCGCCCGTCGCGTTGTCCAGCGTCAATGTGACGCGCTGTGGCCGGTTCTGCGTGTCGGAGCGGGCGGTCCAGTGTTCATGATACAAGCCCAGCCAGGCCCGGCTGTCGGGGCCGGGCGGGGAGATTAACACCGGCGGTGGCAGATGGAGCGGCGCCACCGATGCGACCATCGTGTCGATTGCGGAGTAATCCACTGGCGCCGCCATCGTGTGGCTGACGGCCTGCATGGCCGCGGCATGATGCGCCGAATGGCCTGACGACTCAGCCGGGGCGACGCCCGCCGATTGCGCGGATGGCTCGCCATGGCCGACCGGCCACTTTTGCGCGGCCACGTCGGTGTGCGTGAGCGCGCGTATTTCCTTTAAATAGTTGCCCCACACGTAGGCCCAGGGCAGTCCCGTCAGCAGGAGAAACAGGACAAGGCTGGAGACCCAGACACCGGTCACGGCGTGCAAATCGCGCCAGAAGAGACGCCCGCCTCCGCCCAGTCGCGGATATACGACGCCGGCCAGCCCCCGTCCTTGCCGCGGCCACCAGAGATAGAGGCCGGTCAGCAGCATGACAATCGCCCACGACGCGGCTGTCTCCACGATCATCGAGCCGGGATTTTTCATGAGCAGCTCGCCGTGGAGATAAAAGAGGATGTTGATGAATCGATTCGGCTCTTTCACGGTTTTGAGGATTTGCAGCGTTAGGGGGTGGACGTAGACGCGAGTCTGTTCCCCATCCTTCGAGACAAGGATCTGTGACGCGGCCGTTGGCGATTTCGGCAATTCGTAGGCGTCGAATGTCGAGCCTGGCACAGCAGCCAGCGCCGCCTTCACGCGCGCCTCGGCAGTCGCCGGTGGGCCGTTCAGCGAGAAGTGATCGTACGGACGGTCGATCCGGCGCTCGATCTGGGGCCTGTATAGATAGATTGAACCGGTGATCGCCAGGAACATGACAAACGGCAGGCTGATCAGACCGGCGTAAAAGTGCCAGCGCCAGACCGCCCGATAGTCAGGCCAGGGTTTGACGGATGCAGTCGGGGTTGTCATGGTGTCACCTCATGTCTCAGGGGGCTTGCTGTTCTTCCGGTGCCGTCACAAAGCCGATCCGCCCCAGACCGGCCTTGGCGGCTGCCGCCATCACCTTGGCGATCGCGTCGTAATAGGCCAGCCGGTCGGCATGAATGTGCAGCTCCGGCTGGGGCTGTCGTTGCGCCTCAGCGGCGAAGCGGGGCCCCAACTCTTCCTGCGTTATCGGCGAGCCGTTCCAGAAGAGGGCACCGTCCTGCTGGATTGCCAGTTCGATATGGTCCGGCTTTGTGAGATTGGGGTGGCTGTCGGCCTTCGGCAGGTCGATTTTGACCGCGTGCGTGAGCAATGGCGCGGTGATGATGAAGATCACCAGGAGCACCAGCATGACATCCACGAGCGGCACGACGTTCATCTCCGCCATCGGCCCCCGATGGCGTTTGTCGTCAAAGCTGCCGATCGCCATGGACGCCTCCAGGTTGTGCGGCCGGTCGCGTTGGCCGGTGCGGGTCAGCCGGCCCATTGGCCCCGGTGTTGACTGCAACGAGCACGTACAGATCGTGGGCGAAAGCATCAAGCCGGGCGAGCCACAACCGGTTGCGCCGGTTAAACGAGTTGTAAGCCAGGACGGCAGGGATCGCCACGGCCAAGCCGAGGGCAGTCATGATCAGTGCCTCGCCCACGGGTCCGGCCACCTTGTCGAGCGTGCCTTGACCGGCTAGACCGATGTTGACCAGCGCGTGATAGATGCTCCAGACGGTGCCGAACAGCCCAATGTAGGGCGCGGACGACCCGGCGGAGGCGAGCACGGTCAGGCCGGACTCGACCCGAGCCGCCTCCTGGTCGATCCCGTTGCGCAGGACCCGGGTAATCAATTCGCCGATCCCCCCGGCCGCGGCCAGGTGGTGCAGCCCTTGCCGTTCGCCGGTATCGACTGCGTCCAGCGCCTGGCCGGTCAGAACGGCAAAGGCGTTGTTCGGCGGCTGCCGCTCAAGCAGGCCGCGCACCTCCTTGAGCGATTTCGCCTGCCAGAATCGAGTCAGAAAGGCGTCAGCCCGACGGCGCGTGACCAAGTTGCCGATCGTTTTAGTCACAATCAGATACCAACTTGCGGTAGAAAACAGGAGCAGGGCCCCCAGCACGATCCGGCCCAAATCGTCCGTATGTGTCAGAAAGTGGGCGAATCCAATACCCTGTTCCATCTCATCGTCCTTTTAGTCTGAACAGGAAGGGTTGAAGCGCCACGGCTCGCACGGGATTGCCGTCGTGAACGGCCGGGCTGCACTGCCAGCTTTTCACCGCAGCCAGCGCCGCGGCATCAAGGCGGGAAGAGCCGCTGCTGGACTCGATCTGGGCGGTGTCGACGCGTCCCTGCTCATCCAACTCCACGCGCACGATCACCCGCCCTTCTTCGCCCATGCGCCGTGAGAGTGCAGGATACTCGGGTGGAGAGCGCTTCGGGCAGGACACCGACAACTCCGTGGTCAACTGCACCGGCCCAGGAGGCGCTGAAGACGCCTCGAGCACCGGGGCCGACGGAGGGGGCGGAGGGGCGACTGGCTGTTCCGGTGAGACCACCGGGGCTTTGACAACGAGTTGTTGGGGTGCTGGAGGCGCAGGAGGTGGCGGCTCCAATTTGACTGGTACCGGTGGTTTGACCA